>JAPLKB010000039.1 GCA_026388275.1 Pseudomonadota bacterium | reverse complement strand
TCAGGACCCCATCAGGAAGAACATGATCCTGAGCATGATTACCCATTACAGAAAAAAATTCGGGTTTACCGCTGTTATGATCAGCCATGATATCCCGGATGTTTTTTTCATATCTGATCGTATTATCATTCTTTGGGAAGGATCAGTCGGTTTTGAAGGGACATATGAAGAAGCAACAAAGCTGAAGCTTCCATTAATTGATGAGTTTCTCCGCAGCCTGGAAGGATTCCAGGACGAGCTCACAGGTCTGCTTTCAAGGGAGGCATTCAGGGTACATTATACAGGAATGCTGGGGGGTACGGCTGCAGCAACGGCTGTTTCAGCAGCAGTTTTCAGTGTCAGACTGAATTTGCTGGATGCTGCCCTGGGGCCCCAAACAGCACTGGAAATCCTGAAGCTCCTTGGAGAATTTACAAACAGGCAATTCAACCAGGTAGGAGGTTTCTCTGCACGTCACAGCAGAGACCAGATACTTACTATATTTCCCCACACGACACCCGATGAGGCAAAAGAACTGGTGGCAGGCTTTGCGAAAAAATTGCAGCAAGGAGCACTTGATGATATTGAGAGCATAACAGGCCAAAATACAGGCATTGAAAAATGCTTCGATATTTATATACATGCAGGAGTCACAGAAGTCTATCCTGCTGATGAGATTGAACAGATCATCAATAAGGCTGAAGAAAAACAGGAGATTATCGCAACTTACCGATGCAATTCCGGAGGTGGTATATAATGAAAAAATATTCAATGGAGACAGCTGTAGGTGTTTTTGTTCTGATTGGCCTTATATGCGTGGGTTATATGACGATAAAACTGGGCAAGGTCTCTTTCTTTGCGAGTGATACATATACAATTTATGCCAGATTCGTCTCGGCATCGGGGCTGAGGGTTGGCAGCACAGTTGAAGTTTATGGCCTTGAGGTAGGCAGTGTCAAAAACCTGAGCATGGATATAGACAAACAGATGGCAATTGTCGAAATGGCAGTCAACAAAAGTTTGAAGGTATATGACGATGCAGCAGCAACTATAAAGACCTCGGGGCTTATAGGTGATAAATATGTAAAAATCGAACCTGGCGGGTCCGGCGAATTGATTAAACAAGGCGGCTTTATCACACAGACATCGGTACCGGCGGATATCGAAGACCTCATAGGCAAATATGCCTTTGGAGATGCAAAGAAAGAGCCGGGCAAGACCCCTTAAAACATAGAAAACAATAAAGGAGAATATATATGAGAAAATGGATGCCCGTACCCGTACTTCTGATAATGTTAATGTTTCCACTTAATATTTTTGCAGGAATTCCTCTTGATACTGTCAAAACAAATGTCAACAGCGTAATTGATGCAATGCGCGATCCCAAGCTTAAGGGAGAGGCAGGTAAAAAAGTGAAAGAGCAGAGAATTGTTGTTGCTGCTGATAAACTTTTTGATTTTGTAGAGCTTTCGAAGAGAACACTGGGATTGAATTGGAACAAACTTACCCCGGAACAGCGTAAGGAGTTTGTTGAGTTATATAAGACAATTCTTAAGGATGCCTATGTTGATAAAATAATGGCCTACAATGATGAACAGGTAAATTTCAACAAAGAAGTTCCTCTTTCCGAAACCACGATAGAGGTCCAGAGTTTTGTGATATCAAAGAGTACCCAGGTGCCCATCTATTACAGGGTTATCAAAAAGGATACTGGGTGGAAGGTCTATGATGTAGTGATTGAAGGAGTGAGTCTTATCAGCAACTATCGTACCCAATTCCGGGAGATCCTTGGCAACAACCCGCCGGAAACGCTGATTGAGACCTTGCGCAAAAAGGTTGGTAAAAAATGAATTGCAGGGATTTGATGCAATATTTGGGAAAGGCATGGTTCTTCTTAGGCTTGATGGTCTGTCTGATATACCTGTCCCCTTTATTCACTTATTTTTCATCGGTGTATGCAGCTGATCCTGCCCTTAACCAGGACGCCGGTGTTGTTCAAGATCAACAGGCGGCGGGAAAAGCTATAGAAAAAACTGGATCGGATCAGTCTGTTATTAAGGAAAAACTGTCCGATGAATACGACAATGTTACAGAGGAGCAGGTTGTCAGCGGTGAAGGGCCTCGTATTGCCGACCCCCTGGAACCGTGGAACAGGGCCATTTATCACTTTAACGATAAAGTCTATTTCTGGGCATTAAAGCCGGTTGCAGAAGGCTATAAATATATTTTGCCGGAAGACATCAGGGGGCTGTTCAGGAGTTTTTATCATAATATTAAAGCGCCTATTCGTATCATAAATAATCTTCTTCAGGGAAAACCGGGATACGCAGGGATTGAACTGGCCAAATTTTTTATAAACTCAACAGTCGGTGTCGGCGGATTAAGGGACTGTGCAACAGAGTGTTATAATATAAAGGGCCGTGATGCTGATTTCGGTCAGACACTTGGGAAATATGGCATTGGTCATGGTTTCTATTTTGTCTGGCCATTTATTGGTTCTTCCAGTGTACGTGATTCTGTCGGATGGGGTGTTGACTGGGCGCTCAAACCAACGACCTATCTCGTCGGCGGATCAGAATTGATTAATCCTGAGAGTGTAGGAATCTATGCCCACGAAGCAGTGAACACCACATCTTTTCATATTGGTGACTACGAGACTCTCAAAGGGGCAGCGATTGACCCGTACGTGGCTATACGCGACGCATACATTCAATATCGGGAAAAGTTATTGAAGCAATAAGGGTTTGTTTTTACATTCAATCCGAATTATTCCCCACAGCTTGCTGCGGGTTAACAACTTCCCCCCGCCCCTCCGGGGAAGAGGGTGAGGTGAGGGGGATAGGGTTCTCATCCCGCTGATACACCGCTGCTTGCGGCGGAGAGCTTCATTGTTGGATATCTATTATTGCTGTTGCCGGTAAGATTAAACATTAAATGTTTCTGTATTAGCCTCTGCAAAAGATTGTATTTCAATAAATGAAAAAGAAAATTAAAGAACCTTCTGAGCCGGTTGAACGCAGTAATACCATACGCAGACATATTGTTTCCCTGCTTGAAGATAATACCTTATCAGCCAAAGATATATCCGTGTACCTCAGGATTCAGGAAAAGGATGTAAGCGGTCATCTCGAACACATTCGAAAGACATTAAACAAAAATAACCAGCATCTAACGGTTACACCGGCACAATGCGAGAAGTGCGGTTTTATATTTATAAAAAGAACCCGTCTGACAAAACCCGGTAAATGCCCAATTTGTCGCAACAGCTTCATTAATCCGCCGCTTTTTTCGATTCAGGCTGAATAACAAATTATGAGCTTCTCCATTCCCTTTGAGATAGCTTGATGTATTTAACCCATATTTTCTTATTACTTCACCGTCGGCTTGTCAGGCGCAGGTTTTACCTCATTTTTCTTTAAAACAGCCTTTTTTTCACCAGGTTTCTTGCTTTTGATTATTTTTTTGGCTATTTTCTTGCCGTCCATATCCCTGAAAGCAATGACCACAAAATCACTGGCCCTTACTTCCTCTGCGTTTTTATAGACTTTCCATTTTACGTCTTTGATGTCAAAGGTTTCTTCACATTTTTTTCCGTTAATAACAATGATGTTTTCGGCTATATCAACTCTTATAACTTCGCCTGCAGCCTTTTTTGTTCTGGCAGGTATGTCAATCTTCGCCTTTTTATCAGTTGTTGCTGTCGTTTTATCCAGGGCAAGGGCTGTTGTGATAAAAGTGAAACCTATAAATAAAACTGCAGCAATCAACAAAACCCTCTTCATAATTATTACCCCCTTCATTTCTTTATAAATTCATTATACCAAATCGGTCATTTTGTCAAAATATTATCTCAATGATTTCCAAAACTGTGTTCTTTGTGTGTTGAGATTCCGACAAAATATTATCAATCTGAGGTAGATTATTTGAAAAAACAAATTTATCCAATCAGTGATTATGATTATGCTCTTTGTTGTGGTTATCAGGTTTCCCCTGGCAGTAAAAACCATCGTCGCAGTTTATAGAGGCGCATTCGATCTGAAGTGTACTGTGGTCAATCCCGTTTTCTCTAAGCATTGCTTCAATATTCATCTTTGTTGTCTCAACCTCGCTTAAGGTCTTGTCATTTACCAGAACATGGGCTGAAAAGGCAACGTGATTGTGGGCTACAGGCCAGAGATGGACATCATGTACGTCTATGACATCGTGCATATCAATAATTTTTTTTGCCAGTATTTCCACATTAAAACCTCTCGGGGTCAGGTCAAGAAAAATAGAGATTGTATCCCGGACCAGTCTTATACCTCCCCAGATAATAATACCCCCGATAAGGACGCTTGCAATAGGATCGGTATAAGTCCACCCCGTGAGATAGATAATGATGCCTGAGATAATAACACCAATGGAAGAAAGCGTATCACCGAGGACATGCAGCCAGACGCTTTTAAGGTTGAGATCTTCATGGCTGCGACCGAGGATAAAAGCCATAATAAGGTTGCCAATAAGACCGAAAACAGCGATGCCGAGCATTACAGGTATATCTATTCTCGGAGGAGACATAAACCTTTCGTAGGATTCATGAAAGATGAGGACAGCGATGACAAGAAGGCTCAACCCATTGATGAGCGCTGCCAGAAGGCCGACCCTGTGGTAGCCGAAGGTGGCATTTTTATCCGACGGCTTTCTGCTTATGCGGGCAGCAACAAGGCCCAGGGCTATTGCCAGGGCATCTGTAACCATGTGCCCGGCGTCACTTAATAGGGCAAGGCTGTTGCTTAAATAACCGCCAACTACCTCAGCAGCCAGTATAAGGACTGTCACCAAAAAAGTTATTGCAAGACGCTTTTCACTGTTCATTCTCATGCTAAATGTTTTTAAATATCCTGTATTTCATTTTTGCACCCTTGTAGTGTTTTATCATCTAATGTTGCTAAGGGTTTTTTCTTTGTCGGTCAACGGCATGTTCGATAATGTCCATCTTTGGCGGTCTGCTGCGTCTTGCGATCCTCCGGCGTTTGCCACCCACGTGACAAATGGCTGCTTTTTATATAATTAGCTGCTCGTGGGTCCCCGGCTAAAACAATACTTACCATATAACCCCTGTCTCCAGCCTGCAAAACTTACAGCCCATCCAAACCTGAACATTTTGCTCGATACTGTCCTCGCAATGAAACCTTACCCGACATGCCGTTGCCCAGTCATGTCGGATTAGCAGCAGTCTTTACTCGCTGATGCTAATCCGGCGGAAATGAAGAAAGATTTCTTCATTTCCTATACTTCGCTCTATATCCCCCGATTTTATCATTTAACTTTCGGCAATGCCGTGTTTATACCTAAACCTTTCTTTAGACGGTACCATGTTTTCTTAGGATAACAAGAAAAAGTTTTCTTGGGAGATCTCCTTCCTCGAATTCCTCGACGTTAATTATATCATATCCTTTTGCCAGATGTTTCATCTTTTCCCTGTCAAAAAAGTGGACAACAAAACCCCCGACTTCCCACATATCTTCACCGCGGTTGATTCCTGTCCTGTAATGGGCATCGTTGACATTTCTGGCTGTGTATATGTTTAATCCTCCTGGCTTAAGTACCCGGCCGATTTCCTGTGAGAGGAATTCAAGCTCAGTAGTTGTCAGGGCCATACAAAACAGCATGTGGGAAAAGCAGCATTCAAATGATTCATCTTCAAAGGGAAGAGACTGCCTGATGTCATGCTGTAACGTTGTAATGGACTGCGAGATAGCGGCATTTTGCGCTCTTTCCCTGATTGCCAGTAGTCCTTCTGCACTGTAATCGAGAACACTTACATGAAAACCTTTACCCGCGAAAAAGAGGGCGTCACGCCCCTGACCGCCTCCAAGCTCCAGGATTTTTATTTTACCTTCTTTTTGAAGCAGTTCATTTGCTCTGCGGGCAGGATAGCTCGGATCAACTCCGAACATGTCAATCTTTTCTGAAAACATCTTCTCCCAATGTTCCTGCTGGGCATTTAAAACATCACTTGATATCTTTGTATCGTTCTCTTTCATAATATTTAACCCAAGATATAAATTTGGTATTGTCAAAAGTTTATCATTGTATTGTGTAGTTTAGCTAATTTTGTTTTCTTCGGGTTTTTCCTTTGAACTTTCAACGGCATGATTGAAATGATTTAATTGCGAGCTTAAGTCGAGCAAAAATACTCATGACCCACAAGCGGGTGCCCCGCACTCTGTCGCACCCTGTGCCCTCCAACGCAATAATTGAAAATTTAAAAGTTTTTTGAATATTTTAACTTGATAATATACAAACCTCATGATTATTGGAGTTTACTCAGTTTTCATTGGGTGTGGCTGTAAAACCGCTCTGACACCCAGTCAGCTTGTGGTAAGATAGTTCATTATAACCTCAGTTTTTCTGGAAAATTAAATTTATTTGTTTGAGGTTAGGTAAGAAAAGCTTTATATTTTCTTCGGAAGGTACATCGTTTTTTGTTAAAAGTTTCATGATAAATTGGTATGAAGATTAATCAAAGGAAAGCCTCTACAAAGATAAATTAGGGGGAGGTAGAAAATAGAAATGAAAATTAAGAAACTCACCCCCCTTCTTTATTCCGGATTCACATAAGCGTATATGTGAATCCGGGTTGAGTGGTTGACGGCATGGAAGAAATGGCTCAGATACGGATGGGCTGTAAGCTTTGCAGGCCGCAGGCGTACTGAATGTACGTCGGAGGATCGCAAGGCGAAGCAGAGCGCCGTATATGGACATTTCTTCCATGCCGTCCAACCGACAAAGAGAAAACCTGGGAAAATGCACAACAAACAGCATAAAGAAAGGAGAAGATTATGGTATATACAGAACAATTTCAAATAAAAACAAAAGGTCTTGGGGATACAATCGATATTATGGTTAAAATAATTAATATAATCGGCAATTCAAAAATCATAAATGGTCTTGTTACGGTTTTCTGTCCGGGGTCCACAGGCACAATTACAACTATAGAATACGAATCAGGAGTTATAAATGACCTGAAAAAAGTACTTGAGAAGATTGTTCCTTCAAATACGGATTATGAACACAACATGCGCTGGGGTGACGGGAACGGATTCTCCCATGTCCGGGCGGCTTTAATGAAACCCTCGCTTTCGATCCCCTTGGTAAATGGAGAACTTACGCTTGGCACCTGGCAGCAGATAGTTTTTATTGACTTTGACAACAGAGAAAGAAACAGGAGCGTAATTGTTCAGGTTATAGGGGAATAATGAATAATCCGCAAGGTGCGCCACCCTGATAAAAGCATAACCTGTTTTTTAAAGATACTACACCTTTCTGAACCGCTCTTTTTCGCTGAATATACAGCCGCAATAGTTTTGCCTGTACATATTGAGATCCTTCGACTCCTCTATTCCTTTATTCCATCCGACCCGGAAATCCCTGTAAAGAAATTCTATGTCATATCGGGCAGATAATTCTTCACCTATGGTTTTTATGTCCTCATGCCTCTGGTATTTGCTATAAAGGAGCGTTGTTGTCACTGCATCGGCACCCGTTTCCCTGCCTTTTTGAAATATCTTTTCAAGCCTTATCCTGTAACAAAAAAGGCACCTGTCTTTTCCGTATTCAAGGGCGCCCTTCAAGAAATATTCAAGTTCATAGGCGTCATCTATTGTCAAATTCAGCAAAGTAATTTTTGCGTAATGCTCAAGCGTTTCTAATCTTTTCTGGAATTCAGTATAGGGGTGAATATTGGGATTGTAAAAATATCCATATATCTCTGAATTATCGGCCCTCAATTGACTTAAGGGATAAATACAGCAGGGAGCGCAACATATATGGAGAAGGATTTTTTTTCCCATCAATACTTTTCTATTCTAACATATCAAAAAAGTTTTTCATATGCTGATACCAATTCGCCTTCAATCATATAACTTCGTTGCCTCCTCCTCGCACTCCTCTGTTGCTTGGGCTCACGTCGCCCCCTCCTGCAGCAAAGCTGCCGGAGCCTCCCCTTCTCGCTCACTACGTGAGCTAAATAAACCCTTGTACGCCTGCGTCGGCTCGTCGTCGTCGCCTTGTTCTATGCATGAAACCGAATTGGTATGAGCAGCTCTCAAGGCTTTCGCAAAAAAAAGCCTCAGAGGAAATTCTCTGAGGCTTTTTTGTCCTGTTTTCTTATTTTCTAAGCCATCTTCTCTTTTATGGCTGCCCTTGCGGCTGCCAGTTTTGCCAGGGTTACTCTGTAAGGCGAGCAACTCACATAATTCAGACCGATTCTGTGGCAGAATTCAACGGAATTTGGTTCTCCTCCATGCTCCCCGCAAATGCCGATCTTAAGATCTTTTCTTGTCTTCCTGCCAAGTTCGATGCCTATCTCCATAAGCTTGCCTACACCGTTTTCATCTATCCTTTGAAATGGATAATAGGAATATATGTCATGATCCACATAAAATCGCAGGAACTTCCCTGCATCGTCCCTGCTCATACCGAGTGTTGTCTGAGTCAGGTCGTTTGTGCCGAAAGAGAAGAACTCGGCTACTTTTGCTATCTCATCAGCGGTTAT
>JAPLKB010000038.1 GCA_026388275.1 Pseudomonadota bacterium | reverse complement strand
AAAGGGTACTTTCCGGTAAAGCACGCGTCACAGAACTGCGTACCCACCAGTTCCCTTAGTTCCTCGGTCTTTAAATACCGGAAAGTGTCCACGCCTATGAGTTTTCTCAGTTGCTCGTCGCTCCGATTGCTTGCCAACAACTCACCGGGCTTGGCCATTGCCATTCCCATAAAACAGGGAAAGCGTGGTGGCGGTGCAGTTAGACGCAAATGAATTTTCGTTGCCCCTGCCTTACGCAATTTAGGGATCAAGACCATGGCCGTTGACCCCCGTACCAGAAGCGAATCAATCAGAAAAACTTCTTTTCCTTTTACCAGTTCCTCGTTGACCTGAAACTTCCTTTCGGCCTGGTCAAACCTGTCTTTTTCTTTGGATATTATGAATATTCTGCCGATTTCGCCCACAGTGCTTATGGCTACTTTAAAGGGGATCCCCGTGACATCATGAAAACCCAAGGCTGCGGGAATGGCAGCCCTGGGAATTGGAACAATAATGTCAGCTTTTTGAGTTTCTGTTTTCGCCAGCCTTGTGCCTATTTTCTCCCTGAATTCGTAACTGCTTGTCGAAAAGACCTGGCTGGCCGGGGAAGCATAATCAAGACATTCAACGATACAGGGGTGAGGATCAGGGGAGGCAAAAGAAATTGTCCTTATATCCTTTCCATCCATTACTACCATTTGACCGGGTTCGACGTCTCCTATCCATTCGAACTGGCTGTGAAAAGCGCATGTTTCAGAGGCTACTGCCCATGTGTAATCACCTTCCTCTCCTCTTCTCGCGATGGAAAGAGGTCTGAACCCGAAGGGGTCCCGGGCGGCAATAAGACTCCCGTTATGGAGGATTATGATGCTGAAAGCTGCCTGTCGGCCCAGAAAGCTCAGTGTCTTCTCCGTTTTTTCAAGAAAGTCCACACCTTCTGTTCGGGCAATAATTTGCAGGATCACCTCAGTGTCTGTCTCCGTCTGGAAGAGACCGCCTAGTTCCTCCATCAACTGCCTGTATTGGGGAATATGACCATTATGGACGAGAGCGATCTTTTCTTTCTTTAAGCTTCCCACTATGGGCTGGCTATTTCTTTCGCTTGCTTCCCCTGAAGTGGAATAACGTACCTCTCCAACTGCCACAGAGCCAGGATGGAATCGAGTCAGCAGGGAAGACTGAAAAATTGATCCCAAGCCTCTCGCTTCCGAGAAAGAACCGTCTCGCTGACCGGAAACAATACCCCAGCTTTCTTGCCCTCTGTGTGAGAGATTCTCAAGACCGGTCCTCACTTCTACAAAAGCATTACCCTTACCAATAAACCCGAAGATTCCGCTCATTATACCTCCCTGAGTCTTATAGCCCCCAGCCATTTGGACCGACAAGGTTAGGCTGGCTATCTAAAGAATATATAATATACTACAAACTAAAACAAGATTGTTGTCATTTGCCGGGAGGTGGTCATACTCGTTTGTTTCCCCTGGCCTTCAATCTCGCTAAACATAAGACCCGGGTAGCCGAACTTTTCTAAAGCAACATAGCGGTTCTCTTTTTTAAGGGAGTTGATAAATGTTTTAATCCTCCGGCTACCAGTGTGCGGAGCAAGGAATCTCGTCATTGAGATGCCATCACCGGCAACCGGAGGTTGTGATGATCCGTCAAATTGCCGCTACACCCTTCTCTCCTGTTCTGATCCTGATGACATCCTCCAAGGATGATACAAAGATCTTCCCATCTCCGGGTTTGTTGTCTTTTGCACAGTCGGTAATGGTATTTACAACCCTGTCGAGCATTTCGTCGGGAATTATCACCTCGATCTTTACTTTTGTAAGGAAGGTCGCGTCATATTCAGCCCCCCGGTAGGTTTCCGTATGACCCCTCTGGCGTCCAAATCCCTTTACTTCCATGACAGTCATACCCTGAATTCCTATTTTCATCAGGCCGTTTTTTACATCCTCAAGCCTGTACGGTTTGATTATTGCTTCTATCTTTTTCATGGTATCCTCCCGTTTATATTTGTGTCTTATGGATGCTGAAATCAGGGTAAGCGGTAACAGCAACTTCTGCCTGATCGAGCCCTTCAACCTCAATATCATTGGCAACCCTCATGGGTACAATTTTATCAAGTATCTTGAAGAAGATATACATCACTGCAAACACAAAAACAAAGTTTGTTACAACTCCCATTGCCTGTGCAGCAAATTGAGATGCATCTCCGTAAAACAAGCCCCTTACGGTTTTCTCAACACCGTTCAATCCGTCACCATAGGTGCCGTCCGCAAAAAGCCCCACAGACAGGAGTCCCCATGCGCCATTGACGCCGTGAACCGATATCGCGCCGACAGGATCGTCAATTTTGAGTACGCGCTCAACAAAAAAGACACTTATGCACAGAATCATGCCGGCAGCAAAGCCGATGATAACAGCAGAAACTGAATTGACAAAAGCACAGGGTGCTGTAATTGCCACGAGGCCCGCCAGAAACCCGTTGGCAATCATTGAAATATCCGGCTTGCCATAGAACTTCCACATGTAGAACATTGCTCCGAATGCGCCTGCGGCAGATGCCAGCATGGTATTCACGGCAACTACACCAATCCTCAAATCACCGCCAGCCAATGAAGAACCGGCATTAAAACCAAACCACCCGAAAGCAAGAATAAAACATCCTGTAAGCGCCATAGGGATGTGGTGACCCGGTATAGCATTGGGTTTGCCGTCTTTTCTGAACTTCCCAAGCCTCGGCCCCAGTATCCATGCACCGACAAGAGCTGCCACACCACCTGTCATATGAACCACCGATGAACCGGCAAAGTCTACTGTCCCATGTCCCAAAGCGAAGTTTTTTCCCAGTTGAGATAACCAGCCGCCTCCCCATACCCAGTTTGCATAGAGCGGGTAAGTAAACATGGAGATGAAAAAGCCATATACCAGGAATGATTTGAAAGTCCACCGTTCAGCCATCGAACCCGTAGGAATCGTAGCTGTGGTGTCCATGAATACCATCTGGAAAAGAAAGAGGGAAAAGATCACCGCATCATATGCAACTCCTGAGAGAAAAAAACCTTTTGTCCCGAAGAGGCCAAAGTCTTTTCCAAAAAGATGAATTACAAATTCCCCATCAAGCCCGGTGGCACCGCCGAGGGTTGCAACACCGCCGACCCCCCCCATCTGGAGGGCAAAACCGCATATCCAGTAACCGAGCATACCTACTGCATAGATCATAAAGTTCATCGCCATCGTATGGCCCGCATTCTTTGCCCTTGTAAAACCTGTTTCAGCGAGGGCAAACCCTGCCTGCATAAACATGACAAGGAAGCCGCAGAAGAGTGTCCATACCATGTTAATGGCAATTCTGTTGTGACCGACCACATCTGCAAGTTTTGCAGCTAATGGCTCATTTGTTGCCATGTTTTTCAGATCATCCGCCGTGGGAGCATTTGCTGAAGCGCCAACTACATCTGCGGCTCCGCCTGTTTTCGCTCCTGACGGGTCAGGCTCTGATGCCGCAAAGACAGTAACGGCCAGGCCAAGAATCATAAAACTCAATAGTAATAACATCAAAAACTTTTTCATTTTAGCCTCCTTATTTCCTTGATTTAGTAAGGATCTCGTGTCTTCATGGACCCCAATATCTTTTGCCATCAATTTGTTGCCCCGCCGGGTCAATGCCCCGAAGCTTGCTTCGAAATGGTTCCATATTCTTGCCTTTGATACCCTGTCCGCTTGCGGCGGGGCGATTCATTTCTGACCGATCAAGCTTTTATTGCTGCATCGCGGGGCCGCGGAGGTGGCCGACCCAACTAGTCAGGGGTCTGAGCCGCCTCTTCAGTGCGCCGGCCACACTGAGATCAGAAACTGTAAGTGAAACCTATGCCATAGATAAAATTGCTTTTCACAGGTCCATTGGGGTTGTATGAATCTTTTATATCCGTAGCATTCGCATACTCTTTCTTTGCATCGCTCGAGAGAGGGAACCAGTATTGAACCATAGGCTGAATCGAGAATGCCTTTGTAACCGGTATAGTGAGGGCTGCCTTTACCATGCCGTCATGCAGCCCTTTATACTTGCTTCCCGTATAGCTTGCTGTTGACTGGTCGTAGGTTTTCCAGTAGTCACTCTCACCGATGAAATAACCGAATGATGCACCCAGATCAAGAGTGGTATCCTTGTAGACAGGGAGTGAGTGTGAAAAGGAAAGGTTAAAATATGTTCCCTTATAGTTAGTAATATCCCGATAGATTGCAAATGTAGGTTTTGTCAGGATATCATAAGTAGCTGATGCAAAGAGCTCCTCTGTTTCATCGGCATATTTTGTGCCATAGTAAATAAAACCACCGGTTAAAGAGAGCTTATTGATGGCATATGTATAACTGAGGGTAAGGTCTGTTTCGTTCCATCCCTTCTTAAACTGCTGGGTTTCAGCATTAAAGGCGGCAGTTTTTGTGCTGCGTTGATTCGTATCCACATTACCCCAGAGGGTTGCCGAAAATCCCTTGTATGATGCAGTAAGGGATGGCTGCATAACGAGACCGCTTTGGCCGATCTCATACCCACGGAATATGTACTGATTGAAGACACCGACTGAACCACTTCCGGTTACCTTTGCCTCTTCCACTTTCTCCTGGGGCTTTGCATCCGGAGGTTTTATTTCCTTTATTTCTTCTGCATAAAGAATACCTGTTACAGCAAACAAAGAAATAACCAAAAATAACAACATACATTTCAAAACTTTCATTTTACACCTCCTGAATTTACGCCCGCATCTAATATGCAGGCCCTCTATGCTTGATTTACTGCTCTGTTCCGTTACCACCCTAAGAATGAAATGAATCACCCCGCAGCAAATTGCAGGACAACCATCTCGAAGCAAGCTCCGAGGTATTAAGCCGCGGGGCAATAAAAAAAAGCGTCTTTATATCCGTCATCGGACTAAAGACGCCTGTGTCTGTGTTTTATTAAAGCAATCTGCGTGCCAAAGGAGTAGATGTCTGTGCAAGATACGGTTATTAACTTAAATAAAATAATAATTACAGCATGTTATAATATACATTATATTTTACGCAATTTTATTACGACATAGTATGAATGATACAAATCAAATATCAGCTTACATAAATGTAGGAATATGGTCTTATAAGGCTACATAAATGTAGGAAATGCAGGGCCGGTAAACGTTATTGGACAGCTTTTACTCTTTCATGCATTTTTATTATCTCAGGCTTGAATCAAATCCTTAAGGTCTCCCAATTTTCAATCTGATCAGTAATTGAGTCTGTAAGAATCTGTACCAGGGCGGTAACTGCCCGCCTTGCATCACCCTCCGGTCTTGTTGTAAATACACCGCTTGGGAGACGATGCCAATTAGGACTGCCTTCCCCATCATGGTTAATTATGACGTATGAATACTTGCATGCGCTTGCAAGTTCAGAGAAGGAGTCTCCGGCTCTACCAAGAGCATCCTTGACGAAACAGGCATCAACTGTTTTTCCGTGGTATCTGGCTCGGACCAGTTGTTTGTGAAGCATGATTTGATATAGATAGCTTTTCAGATCGATATTTGCTGCCTTCAAATCCTCAATTTCCTCACGACTGATTGGAGATAGGAAAACGGTCGCGATCTCCATATGAGAAAGAAACTTACTTTTTAGCAATTGCGCACCGATGGTATGATAAATATCCGCAAAGAAAAGTCCCGAATCATTTTCCTTAATTTTTTGAAGATCGACAGCCTGAGGCAACCCAAGACAGTCGCCGACAAAATAGCGGAGATTATCGCTGAGCTGAAGAATATCTCTTTTTGTTAGAAAGAAATCCGGGTTATTCCAGATTCCCGTTTCTTCGGGTCTCGGTCCTTGCGGTCTGGACTCCTTGCTTTTGATAACAGGAATTTTTGTGTATTTTATATCCGGATGAAATTGATTCATTGCCGCAACAAGGGGGCTTTTTCCTGTACATGAAGGCCCTGACAAAATCACGAATCTCTTATCTGACATAGTACAACCTTTTAATCATTACTGTATTTTTGTTTTATTATCAACCGAAAGAAGTGGAAGTGTCACGTTAATAATAGAGCAGGCATGGCAATATAGAATAAACTGGGGGACAAGGATTCGAACCTCAATTGACAGGTCCAGAGCCTGCAGTCCTGCCGTTAGACGATCCCCCAAAAGTTTTTTTAAGTATTACCATATATTACCAATCTCCATTTTTTTGTTAACCCTTTGCAGCTCCATTGTTACTTTTAAATCAGGCTATACGGGCTGCTGCCCCCTGAATCTCTTTTCTGAGCCGGGTGATTTCAGACGCGTATTCTACTTAAACTGTGTTGGATCTATCCCGTATTTTGCCACCCGTATCCCGATCATTCTCTCAGTGATTCCAAGAACCCGTGCTGCTTTGGCCATATTTCCCCGTGATCGTTTCAGCTCATCAAGAATAATCTCCCGTTCCATATTGACAATAATCTCCCTGAAGGTACCGTTTGTTCCTTCAAGTTCACCAATATCGCTTTTCTGAAGATTCGGCGGAAGATGATAGCTCTGGATAACCCCGTCAGTGCAGAGAATAATTGCCCGTTCTATGCAGTTTTCGAGTTCCCGCACATTCCCCGGCCAGTGATAATTCATAAGCATGTCCGTTGCAGAGGTTGATATGCTTACTATTTTTTTATCATGCTCCTTGCTATACTTTTCAATAAAATAATCGGCAAGAAGCATGATATCTGTCTTGTGTTCCCGAAGGGGCGGGACAACAATTGGAAAAACATTAAGCCGATAGAATAAATCTTCTCTGAATTTTCCTTGCTGCATAAGAGCTTCGAGGTCTCTGTTTGTTGCAGTAATAATCCTTACATCTATTTTAATGGTGGTATCTCCGCCTATTCGCTCATACTCCTTTTCCTGAAGCACCCGCAGCAATTTTGTCTGAAGAGTCAGGGGAATATCCCCTATCTCATCAAGGAAAATAGTTCCTTTGTCAGCCACCTCAAAACGTCCCCTGCGGGATGTTGCAGCACCGGTAAATGCCCCTTTTTCATGTCCGAAAAGTTCGCTTTCAATAAGCGATTCCGGGAGAGCTGCGCAATTTATTTTTATAAATGGTCTATTGGCACGTGCTGAACCGTAATGGATTGCGTGTGCTACCCGTTCCTTGCCAACCCCGCTCTCGCCAAGAATAAGAACTGTCGTGTTTGTCCTGCTTACCTTTTCAATAAGTTGGTAGACATCTTGCATAACTTTAGAGTTGCCGACGATCGCTTTTGGCCTATATCTGTTTTTTAAGGCATCCTGAAGACGCTGGTTCTCCTCCTTTACCTTCTCCAGTTCTTCCTGTGCCAGTTGCCGAAGGCGCACTGCCTGTGAGATGCTCGATGCAATAATGGTTAAGAGTTTAACATCTTCTTCGAAAGAAACTGTCTCTTGAGACTGGCGATCAGCAGAAATTGCGCCTATTACCTCGCTGCCTATTTTTATGGGTACACAGATAAAAGCAATATCGCTTTTGTTAAGGTTTCTTCTCGACCCGGTTTTATCAAGAAACAAAGGTTCATCAGAAACCCTGGGGATAATGACAGGCTGTCCTGAGTTAATCACTTTACCGGTGATTCCCTCGCCCATGCGGTATTTACCCTTTGCTTGTTCTTCGGGCCGGAGGCCATATGCCTCTTCAACGACGATCTCACCCCTATTTCTGTTCAAGATAGTCAGTGTGCCCCTTGGAATTTCCATATGCATTGCCGTCATCTGAAGAATTGGCTTCAGTACAGCTTTAAGATCAAGAGTCTCACTCAGCTTTGTACTTATTTCAAACAGCAAAGAGAGTTCTTTTATCTCGCGCGATGGTTTATTATCAGGCATATAGGATCACACCATATAAGTTCTTTCTGTTATTGCAATTCTGCACATGTTATTTTAACGCTTACCAACTGTCCTTCAATTTCTGAGCCAGTTCCCATGTCCTGTGCATTTTTCCCGTATCCTGTTCCTGATCTTTAGTACCATTACATGGGATATGGAGAATTTAATACCTATTTCGCGCATAGACATGCCTTCCAGCAGATACATAAGAATCTGCCTTTCTCTTTCATTGAGGAATCTGTCTGCTGCGTCTTCGATATCCATATTGCTTTCAAGGTCATCAAATGAAGATTGATCTTTCGAACACAGGATATCTTCGAGTTTTAATCCATCTTCATTTATCGGGCTTTCAAGACTTAAGAAGTCAGCATCCTCACGAACCTTGCGCAGATGGTTTCGCAGATAATAGTAGCAACCCTGCAATATATAACTATCGGTCTTATCATGAAGCACACCCTCGTTGTAGCGTACCCAAAGGTTGGTCAATGCCTCCTGATATAGATCTTCATCATTGAAAAAGGTGAAATGACCGTTCAGCTTCTTTGTGATTCTTTTCAAAGTAGGGTTTATCCTTTGCACCAATTCTTCGAAAGGCATGGTTCACCCCCTGTACTTATTTGTTATGGGCATCCTTCTGTCTTTTCCGAATGCCTTTGGTGTAATCTTAATCCCTATGGGTGACTGACGACGCTTATATTCACTGTTGTCGACCATACGGAATGTCTTATCGATAAATCCGCTTGCTGCTATTGCAGGTGAAATTTCTCCTGCATGTTTATCTTCTTCAATATAAGCCTTCAGGATCTGATCCAGCATCTCATAAGGCGGCAAAGTGTCGCTGTCCTTCTGGTCAGACTTCAGCTCTGCCGTGGGCTCTTTTACTATGACCCGTTCAGGGATAACCATGCCCAGTTTGTTTCTATAGCGTGCTATTTCGTATACCAGTGTCTTGGGCACGTCTTTTATGACTGCAAAACCTCCTGCCATGTCGCCATAGAGAGTTGCATATCCGACGCTCATTTCTGATTTATTGCCTGTTGTCAGGACAAGCCAGCCGAATTTATTTGAGAGGGCCATAAGGATATTGCCGCGTATACGTGCCTGTATATTCTCTTCGGTTACGTTCTCTGTTAACCCCTCAAAAAAGGGTGCAAGGGTAGATAGATATGCATTATAAACGCCTTCTATGGGAATATTATGAAGGGTGATCCCCAGATTAAAAGCCAGATCATTAGCGTCAGATACAGACTCCTCTGACGTATATCTGGATGGCATAAAAACTGCGACTACATTCTGGCTGCCCAGGGCATCTGCAGCAATTACGGCAACTACAGCGGAATCAATTCCTCCGCTCAATCCAAGTGTCACCTTCTGAAAACCGTTTTTCTTAACATAATCACCAATACCCAGCAAGAGAGCCTGATATATCTCTGCAACGGGGTTGAACCGATGGGATCTTCTTGCGGAGATTGCAGGTTTATCGCTTTCATCTATTCCTTTGTCCGGTAATATTATGGTACGTGTATTTATATTTTCCCATTGTTGTCTTTGAACTCCGGATATGCTGCTTTCTATAGACAAGTCTGTCAGGAGAAGGTCTTCTTGAAAGGAAAGCGCACGGGCAATGACTCTGCCGTCTGCATTAACAATCATGCTCTGTCCGTCAAAGACGAGTTCATCCTGTCCGCCCACAAGGTTTGCATAAACAATGGGTATCATGTTTGCCTTTGCCTCTTCCTTTACTATCTTTGTACGTAATGCAGCTTTCCCTGCATGGTAGGGCGAGGCGTTGATATTCAGAATCACTTGTGCCCCCATTGCCTCCTGTATTTGAGTTGGTCCCTTCTTATGCCAGATATCCTCGCATATATTGACACCGAAATGGAGACCATCATGTATGAATGTCAGCACTTCTTCCCCGGAGATAAAGTGCCGTTTTTCGTCGAATACACCATAATTGGGGAGCAGCATCTTGTGATAAACACCTCTGATCTTGCCGTTATAAATAATGGCAGCTGCATTAAAATACTTTTTGCCTTGCCTGTCCACAAAACCGCAAACAACAATAATCTTTACGACTGATTTGGAAAAACGCTGTAATGCCATGAGGTTGTCTTCTATAAATTTCGGTTTGAGCAAAAGGTCTTCCGGCGGATAGCCGGTAATAGCCAGCTCAGGGAAAACAGCTATATTTGCCTTCATGTCTATGGCCATTCCCATATACTCTTTCATCTTTGTGCAATTGCCCTCAAGGTCGCCAACTGTTGTATTAATCTGGGCAACGGCTATACGGTATATTTTATTCATGACCTCTAACTCCTCTTCATTTCTGATACTAATTCCTTTTAAAAAGGATTCTGCGCCAAAAAATATAAAAAAAAGCGTCCAAATCACCGATGGTGTTTTGGACGCCTCTGTCCGGGCTGACTAAATACTCTTTAGCTTTCTTTAGCAAAAAGACATCAATATCTATAATGAATTATCATAAACCCTTAAGCGTTGTTTGTCAAGTCCTCTTCCTTATCTCAGAAGAAAGTATGATTGCCTCAGATATTTCTTTCATCGTTTTTCTTATGTCCATGCTTTTTTTGTGAATCTTCTTATAAGCCTCATCTTCAGAGATATTCAATTCTTTCATAAGAATGCCTTTTGCTTTTTCCACAAGCTTTCTGGTTTCCAGGGCATCTCTGGCAGCAAAAATCTCCTGACTTAGATGGGTGTTTTCTATGGCCACAGCAGCCTGGTTCGCAACTGCCTGGAGGATATCTATCTCCTCTTTATTAAAGGCATGTTCTTTATTGGTATAGCTGTTTATAACACCTACTACTCTCTCTTTAATCATCATTGGTACGGACAGAAGCGAGGCAATCCCTTCTCTCTGGGCTATTTCGGGGTACATAAACCCCGGGTTTTTTGTAACGTTAAGAACGGTAATAGGTTTTTTCTCCAGCACTACCTTTCCACTAATGGATTGGCCCACCTTCAGATTGGGCTTGCTTATATAATCATCACTAAGGCTTTGAGTTGCAGAAATTACAAGCTCCTCCTTCTTTTCGTCCAGAAGCATAATGGAACATATCTTTGAATCCATTACCTTTGCTGTCATAGTAACAATTAATTGTAATATTTCTTTGAGGTAGTAATCGGAAACAATTGTCCGTGATATCTCAGATAAAAGATCCAATTGCTGTGCCTTTTTCACAACTTCATCATAGATAATTGCATTTTCGATAGCGCTTCCCAGATACCTGGAGACTGTAAAAAGGAGGTTTATCTGCGGTTTAGGGTATACATATTTTTCCTTATTGCGCAGGTTCATTACGCCTACAACCTCGTCTTTTGAAAGAATTGGCACAGAAAGAAAGGATTCGTACTTATCTTCCTCAAGAATGGTGAATGCCTTGAATCTCTTGTCCTCATAAGCCTTGCCGGGTAAGGAAACAGGTTTTTTCTGCTGCGCAGCCCACCCGGTTACACCTTCACCCATCCTTAATTTTATCTGACCGAGATTTTTATCTTCCGGATGGCTGGAAGCACTGAGAATAAGTTCGTTGTTTTTTCTGTTATAGAGATAGATAAGGCAAGAATCTGCAGTTGTAAGGTTTATAACCATCTCAACAACCCGCTTTAACAATTCTTTCAGTTCGAGGTTGCTGCTTATGTCCTTTGCCACTTCATGTAAAATCATCAATTCCTGTTCCTTCTGCTTCAAGACTTCATTAACATCTATATTAGCCATCTCTTTCTCCTGAATTATTACAGTTCTATGCCCGCTATATCTGAATTATACATTATATCAGCTAAAAATAAATAATTACCTGTCATTTGCTTATATCGGCAATATGTTTTGTTTAATGGCACTATAGCCGAACAAATGGTTTATTATAATAATTAAAGGGATTAATATATTTAAAATATGCCTGCCATGTACATACCAAGGATTATATTAATAAACATTGCCATGAGCATGATCCAGCCGAAAAATCGATGAATCGGCCTTATCTTTCCTGCTACCATTCTTATCTTCAACTGTATAAACCCGAGGGTGGGCATTATGACAGCAAGCAATGCTATCATGATACCCACATATCCATGCGATTGAGTGAAATAAGGTCGTCCTGAAAGTGAGATATGGAATACAATGATAAAAAAACCAAGCATTGTCAGAAATGCCCCAAAAACACCGAGCGATTCATGCATCTTCAGCCACCAGCGCTTTTTTTTCATAAACCTTGCTGTAAAAAAACCGAAAAAGAGGACAAAGAACCCGGTAATCATTAATGCAACGTGGATGTCGCTTGGCATCATAAACAAACCTCCTCTTGTTATCACTTTTAATTTTCTTATATATTAGGGGATCAATTCAACAAAATACATCAAATAAACTTGTTCCTTGTGGAGAATAAATTGTTGTGGTAATCTTTTTAAAAATATAATAAAGCGTTGTAAGGGTATCTAATGAACACAAAAAAAAGATGGGTTAAAACTGTTTTTATCTTAATAGGTATTTCATTCCTGATTATATGTTCTGCGACTTTTTTACTTGTTAAAAATTCAAACAGGGCTATTAAGCATATTCTTGAATCCAGATTTGGGAATGTTGTTTCTGTTGGCAATATTGATCTGCGGTGGAACCATGTTGATGTATTTAATCTTTGCCTTAAAAACCCCAAAGGCAAAGATATAATAAAAATTGAAAGCATTTCTCTCAATGCCGATTTTATGAATTTTCTTAAGAAGGAATACATCATCTCAAAACTATCTGTTAAAAATCCTTATATACTTATTGAAAGGGAGAAAACCGGGAAAATTATTGGCCCTGCCTTACCATCCCAACCTGCTGCAGAGAAACCGGAAGAACCGTCCCCATCACTTATATTAAAAAAGATTGTTTTAACAGGAGGTTCTCTCGATTATCTTGACAGAAAGGTACCTGAAGGTCAGCCTGTGTTAATAAAAATAAGGGATATTGAGATCGAGACTTTCGATGTTGTGCTGCCGCCGGATGGACGTCTTACGACCTATCGGTTAAGTGCTGTCATACCGGTAACAGGAAGCAAGGGCACTGTAAAAAGCAATGGGACAATAAACCTGAAGACCAAAAAAGACCTGGAATGTAAAGTAGATGGACAACATATTGATATTGTAGAGTTTAAACCATATTTTCAAAAGAAAAATTCAATAGACATTACAAAAGGGTTCCTCGATATTGATATGAATGTAAAAGTAGTATCAAATAAAATTAATGCACCTGGTAAGGCAGTATTGCGAAACCTCGAATTTAAAAGCGGATCATCGATGGGCAATACTGTCTTTGATGTACCTCTTTCTGCTGCAGTTTCATTTTTAAAAAATAACAGAAATGAAATTTCTGCAAATTTTGTTTTAGAAGGGAACCTTGATAATCCTAAGTTCAGCCTTAAAGAGGATTTTATTAATAAGATCATCACTGGAATTACCGGACAAATCGGTGGTTCTGTAAAAGGGGCAGGGGAATTGCTTATTGATGGCTTCAAGAATATTGGGAAAAGTATAAAAAAGGGATTTACAAAATAAATCATGTCAATAAACGGTTTTGGTTCGCAAAAAGCACTCAGCTTCACAGAATCTGTAATAAGGGAAATGACAAGGATTTGTATAGAACACAAGGGCATTAATCTTGCCCAGGGTTTTCCTGATTTTCCGGCACCTTCGGAAATTAAAGAGGAAGCTGTTCGCGCAATCCGGGAAGATTTCAACCAGTATTCAATTACCTGGGGTACACCAACGTTGCGCCGTGCCATAGCAGATAAATTTGCTAAGTACAATGGTGTTAAAACAGACCCTGAGAGGGAAATTACGGTTTGCTGTGGATCAACGGAGGGCATGATTTCATCACTTATGGCTATTATAGATCCGGGAGAGGAAGTAATCATCTTTGAACCTTTTTACGAAAACTACGGTCCTGATTCTGTCCTCTGCGGAGCCATTCCCCGTTTTGTTACCTTACGTGAGCCTGACTGGAGGTTTGATGAGAATGAATTGACTCAGGCATTCAACGACAAGACCAAAGCCATTGTCATAAATACTCCCAACAATCCCACCGGCAAGGTTTTTTCTCGGAAAGAACTGGAGTTTATTGCCGAGCTCTGTCAAAAATGGGGTGTTTTTGCTGTAACCGACGAAATATATGAGCATATTCTCTACGATGGTGCCGAACATATCAGCATTGCATCTCTCCCAGGTATGGAGGACCGGACAATTACTATTAATTCAATTTCAAAAACATACAGCCTAACGGGGTGGCGGGTAGGCTGGGTAATTGCCGCACCGTCTATTACTGCCTCTATACGCAAAGTCCATGATTTCCTGACTGTCGGGGCGCCGCATCCCCTACAGGTTGCCGCTGCACAAGCATTAAAGGCAGATCAGTCATATTATGAACGACTTGCATCAGAGTACAGACAGAAGAGGGATTTTTTCTTTTCAGCTCTGACGAATGCCGGGTTCAATGCATTCAAACCTTGTGGTGCTTATTACATTATGACTGATGTGAGTCACTGGGGGTATGTTGATGATGTTGCATTTGCACTTAAGTTGGTGAAAGAAGCCGGTGTCGCGACAGTACCTGGCAGTGCCTTCTATAGTTATCCCGGTTCGGGTAACACTAAGGTGCGTTTCTGTTTTCCAAAGAAAATGGAGACGCTGGAGGCAGCAGCAGACCGCCTCATTAAGTTCAGAATATGCAATCTTAATTAATGTATTCCTCTTAATTTGCTGAGGATTTCGGTTGTTTCTGCAAGCCTTTTTGCCAGTATATGAATAAGCTTTTTTGCAATTTCAGGATATTTTATAATAATATCATCCATTTCCTTCGGCACATGCATGACATACGATGAGGTTTTGGCTCTCACAGTGCATGTTCTCGGTTCTCTCAAGATGTTGCCAAGTTCACCAAAAATAATATTTTCTTCTGTAATGTTAGCTATTATTTCTTCTTTTTTCAGTATATCCAGTTCTCCTGATTGGAGAATATAAAACCCATCAGGTTCATCTCCTTCTTTTATAATGATCTCACCGGGATGAAAGTGTCTTGTCATTTCCATTTTAACCTCCCTGGGTCATCAGGAAAATTTACCTGATTTTTGTTTTTCTTGTTCGATTTTTTGTTTTTATGCTCAAGCTCTGCTATTACCTGAGCGCCCAATAACAGAATTATTGCCGCAGCTTCTGTTGTAAGAAGGGTTACAACTGCTGTGGCAAAGGAGCCGTAAATTAAATTTACCATGGATAATGCTGAGTAGTACCAGACCAACACATGGCGTACAATCTCCCATAAAATAGTTGCTGTTATTCCTCCCATCAGTGCATAACGGAAAGTAATGCGTGCAACGGGCATAACCAGATATATGGAGGTAAGCATAAGCGCTTCTCCTGCAGTCCCCAGGAGATACAGTACAATTCCGGAAGCGCCTTCAAGCCTCAAACTCCATCCAAAAAAAATTAATTGTTTTTTTTCAATAGAGTCCAGGGCTCCTGCAATAAATGAAATAAGCAATATACCCACACACAATGAAAAAATATATATATAAGGAATAATCACAGAAACAAGAAAACGGCGGCGAGCCCTTGTGCGAAGAGAGAAGATCATCGACATGGCACTTTCAAGCACTGAAAAGGCCATGGAACTGAAAAACAACATGACTAAAAAACCAATAATGCCGATCACTTTCCGGTGTTCGATAAATAACCGAATCTGCTCTTTTAAGATCGCCGCATAGCCCGGTATTACCATCCCTGTAAATTTTGATAAAATTTGAGACAATTGCTCCTCTCCCACAAAATGCGACAGAACAATAAGGGTAAGGATTGACATAGGTATAATTGACAGAAGGGTATAATATGCAAGAGCACCGGATAACAGTAAACCCTGATTACGATTAAAACCACGCAACACTCTTAACATGAATGCAAGAGGCCTTCCTGATACCCAAAGCTCTTTTTGCTTTTCTCTCATCATAGATAAAATTTACACAAATACGAAATTTTTATTTTCAAAGCATTTCCTAAAAAGATATTATATTGCTGAATGTATCCAGAAATCAACATTTCATCCAATAATCCTCAGCCTGCGTTATTGACCTGTCCGGAACAATACCAATTCTTTCTAATGCTTCTCATAGTGAATGAACACCGGAGTAAAAACTCCTTATATACAGAGGACTCTTTTCTTATCCGATTAAGCGTTTCATTCTTTCAACAATTGCAGCCATTGTCGGGCCTGCCGGACCATTTATAATTATGTCGGCCAGGTTGTCACAGGCCGTTTCATCCCGATTTATAATTACAAGTCCGGCTCCTGTATGTTTTGCTGTGACCGGCATATAGGCAGCAGGCTGTACAACAAGAGACGATCCGATGACAATGAAAAGATCACATGTTTCCGACCGTCTGTAAGCCTCCGCTGTTTCCTGCTCAGGCATGGACTGGCCAAAAGAGATGGTTGCAGGTTTGAGAAGGCTCCCACAGACATCACAACCGGGAGTTTTTCCTTCTTTTGCGCGTCTGGCCTGAATATCGTCGCGATCATATCTTTTGTGACAACTCAAGCAGGCAACGTGCATAGCCGTCCCATGCAGCTCCAATACTTTTTCTGTGGAATTGCCTGCTTTAAAGTGAAGTCCATCAATATTCTGCGTGATCAAACAGTCAAGCTTGCCCAGCCTTTCCATTTCTGAGATAGCAAGATGACCTGCATTGGGTAATGCATCTTTCATGGAATTATACATCTCGGTTGCCATATCCCAGTATTTTTCACGCGATGTTTCTTTAGAAATAAAGTTCTGGAAATAAAAGTCCTCAGGGTCGTATCTATCCCATACGCCTCCTGGGCTCCTGAAATCCGGGATGCCCGATTCTGTACTAAGACCTGCACCCACAAAAACAACAATACGCTTCGAACTTATGATCCATTCAGCTATCTGTTGAATTTTATCTTCCATCCCACCGCTCCTTCACCTGCTTTAAGCAGGCCTAAAGTATGAAACTCCCTGTTTTCGAGGCCAGGGACTTTCAGGAAAACAAGTTTTTGACTTCTCTTCTATAAAGCATAAAACCATGGTTATCCATAAGCAAGGTTCCTGAATATGCCCTGGTTAAGATCAAGGATATTACGACATGAGATAAGGAGTCAAGCTGGTTTTTATACAATGTACCCAAAAAAGATCAATATACTAATTTTATATGACAATTCAGACTTGACTTTTCCTGAAAAAGTGCTAAAATGCTTTTCATGACAGAAAGAGACTATCAGTTCGGTTTATTTTATTTTTATTACTTTAGGAACAGGTCTGCCTTCCTCTGTCAGGGCATATAATGAACTGAAAAGAGGCCATGGGCGGGCTTTAAAGGGTGCCCATGGACAAGGGTTATAAGATTAGAGCCATGGGTTAATCCATGGCTCTTTTTTTTAGGGTATGAATAATGACTCTCTCTGATCAGATTTTGGAAATACGGGAAAGAATGAAAAAAAGCGGTGTAGGCCTGAAAAGCACCCTGTCTGTCATTGATATGACTTTCGAAGACCAGATAAAAAGGCTTGACGCATCTTCTCCCTATGAAACCTTCAAAGATCTCAGCACATTGATTGACCGGACCGTTCGGGGAGCCAAGATCGAGCGTTTTCTGCCAAGAGATAACAGCAGGCATTTTCACACCCTCGAGATACATACTGAAAATGGAGAAATACTTGGTTATCTCAACATGTTATACATAAAAAGATATGTACCTTGCTACTACCTTATTTATGTTGAAATCATGCCGTCATTTCGGGGATTAGGCCTGGGAAACAAGATTCTCAATGCTTTCATCGAGTTTTTAAAAGAAAGGAAGGCAATCGGGCTTCTGGACAATATTGTTCCCCGTGAGGACGCTGCATATGAGATTTACACCAGACTCGGATGGAAAGCTCTTTCGGATTTTGTCGGAAACGACATAATTAAAGAATGGCAAAATTATATGGTTTTCGTGCCGGAGACTGTTGTATCACACAGCCTCAAGGATCATTTGATCCGGATTCTCTTTAACCTCAAAAAAAAGAAGGCCTTTATTAACATGCATGATAACGAGGATATGGTAAAGAGGACGATTGAGGAGTTTCATGCCGTCTATGAGACTTTGACAAAGCTTTTCAATGAGGAGCTTGAATCAGGGGTTTCAACCCCTCTCATGCGTTTCATGTTTACACGGTTTACAACAAAGTTCCTGGGCTTTCAAAGACGAATAACATCGCTTATCGGTTACACCGGCGGAGAATCTCTCGGGCAGATCTCCTTCCCCGACAATATCAGGAACCTTTCCATCCAGCCTTATTCTCAATGGCAACTTGATGAAGAGGACGCTGGCATATGGGGCGATGAAGGTGCTCTACGAAGTCTGCCGGGCAAATTGAAAGAAGAGCCCACGTATTTTATTGAAAGTCTTCCCTTTTACCGGAGACCTTATTTGTATAATTACCGGGAAAACATGAAGATTTGGCCGCAGCAAGCGTTGAAGATATCCGACCTCCTCAGCCTTGGTTTCGATCCTTCAAGATTGAAAGAATTTCGCCACAAAGGACAAAATTATATATTTGAGAGGATATCCCCCATTTTCTTTTCTTCCATTGTCAGACAAAGAACATTCTTGAGGAAAATCGAGAAATCCCTGTCAGGACTGAGTATCCGCGGGACAACAATCAGGATCAATCCTATTCTCCTCATCTTTCGAGACAGCGGGAATATCTATGTTTTGCGAAAGCAAGTGGAAGGAATACATTCACAGGAGGCCCTTGATCAGATAAAGACAATACCGTATTTAAAGGAAATAAATCGCGGCATCAACATTGATAGTGTTATAGTCAATACAATAAAAGATACAAGAGACTGGCTCAGGAAGAAATTCCATTCAGGTTTCACACAGGAAATAGAAGATTTGACCTACTTTGTTCCGTGGGACATTGAAAATAACCTTTCAAAGGTGCATGTTCATGTTTCCGGCGTTTCTTTGGGTACATTATGGATCGCATAAATATATTAGGGATTGATCATATTTTCATTAAGAAAACGTGGCATAAATCTGATATTCAGATGCCATTTGTTGCATCAGGCAGGACAACTTTTGCTCTTTTTATATTTTTTGGTTTTTTTAGCTGCATAGATCCGCCATAGGCCTTTAGTTTTGTATTACAAGGCCCTGTGCGGATCGACCGTGCAGGGCCTTTTTTTATTTCACTTTTATAATAAAAAGGAGGTTATTCCATGTTAGACGCATTATTCAAACCAAAGGCAGTAGCTGTTATCGGCGCTTCTGCAAAAGAGCTTCACATCGGCAATCAAATCATCAGGAACCTGCTGGAATTCGGGTTTAAGGGGAGCGTTTACCCGATTAACCCCAAGGCCGATGAAATCCGGGGAGTTAAAGCGTACAAATCCATTCTGGATGTGCCTACCGATGTTGACGTGGTACACATGGCCATCCCGGCTTCATTCGTGCCCCAGGCAATTGAGGATTGCGGAAGAAAAGGGGTTAAGATGGTTGTCCTCAATGGAGGAGGCTTTTCAGAGACTGGTTCTATAGGAGCAGCCATAGAAGAGGATTGTATGGCAAGAGCCAAACGAAATGACATAAGGATATTTGGTCCTAACTGCCAGGGCATTATCAATACCGACCCTGAAGTCAGGGCTTACTGTAATTTTACATTCACAAAGCCTGAACCTGGTTCACTTTCCATAGTGGCCTTAAGCGGTGGAGTTGCTTCATTTATACACCAGGCATTTGCCGATATGGGCATTGGAACGAGGATGTATGCATCTAACGGAAATGCCTGCGATGTTTCAATTCCGGAAATTATCAGGTATTTCGGGAAAGATGAGGGGACACGGGTAATTGTGTTATACGTGGAGGGGCTCAAAGAGCCTCGTGCCTTTCTCGAAGTGGCACAGATGACTGCAGAAAAGAAACCTATTCTTGCCATGAAATCAGGTCGCACAGAAGAAGGGGCAAGGGCAGCCTCCTCTCATACAGGGGGCATTGCAAAGCAGGAGATGACCACTGATCTTATTTTTGAAAAGGCAGGTATAATCAGTTTCCGGGATGAAGCAGAGCTATGTCAGGCAGGAGCTGTTTTTGCAACTCAGCCGATTCCCCGTGGGAACAGGGTAGGGGTTATAACAAATACAGGCGGTCCGGCAGTCATTGCCACAGATGTGCTTGCAGCATGCGGCCTTAAGATACCCCATCTTTCAGAAAAAACAATACTCATACTAAAAGACAAACTATTTTCTGAGGCATCGATCAATAATCCTTTAGATGTGCTGGCCACTGCCGAGGCACATCATTTCAGAGCCGCAATAGATTCGATGATGAATGAAGACGGGATTGACAGCATCTATATCAATTTTGTAACAGCGCCCTTTGTTGATCCGGATAGCATTGCCGTAGAGATTGTCGAGGCAAACAGGCAATATAAAAAACCTATCGTGTGCAACCTTATGACAGACAAGAACCAGTGGACCAGAACCGTGAGCATACTCAAAGACGGCGGTGTTCCTATTTATGACTTCCCTGGTGCAGCTGCAAAAGCACTTGCAGCGCTGACGAAATATGCTGAGATTCGCAAGCGTAAGACCGGCAAGGTTGTTCAGTTCAAAGATACGGATAAGATAAAAGTAAAAAATATTATCGGAAAAGCACAGGCTGAGGGACGTAAAATACTATCTGCTGCTGATGTTTATGGAGTTCTGGCTGCCTACAATATACCCGTTGCAGACTGGCAGATAGTGGATAACACTGCTGATGCTGAAAAAATAGCTGCGAAAATAGGATTTCCTGTAGTGGTAAAAATAGATTCTGAGTCTGTTATTCATAAGAGTGATCAGGGCGGCGTAGCAACAAATCTTTGTGATGGACGCTCTGTAAGATCGGCTGTGAAAAAAATGGAAAGAAGGTTTAAGAATATACGGGACATCAGATTTCTTGTCCAGAAATATCTCCCGAAAGGCACAGAGGTCATTGTAGGAGCAAAGGCTGAAGAAGAACTCGGACATCTTATTATGTTCGGCATCGGTGGTATAAATGTCGAAATTACAAGGGATACGGTTTTCAAGCTGTCCCCTGTGACTACCGTGGATGTGCAGGAAATGTTCGCTTCTTTAAAGGCAGCGCCGATAATCAATGGTGCAAGAGGTAAAAAGGCCCTGGATAAAAAGGGGGTTACAGAGATCATTCAACACATATCGCAACTGGTTACCGAAGTGCCGGAAATTCAGGAACTGGATCTTAATCCGGTAATTGTTTATGAGGATCATGTCTGTGTTGTGGATGCCAGAATGATTTTATAGGAGAAACCTTTGATGATGCCGGTAGTGAACCCTGGAATGTCAATCAGGCATTCCGGTACATTCCGGGTCTTCTATCGAGAAAAATATCATTAAAGGGATTCAGAGATTTGTCTCTTGCTTTTTCCAGGACAATGTCCACTATTTCCAGGGACTCTTCATTTTCCGGGGCTTTAGCGTATATAGTGCTGTCCGGTGAAATTATCTGACTTGTGCCGATAAACTTAAATGTTTGCCCTTCCTTCCTGCTCTCTGCACCTATTCTGTTTGCTGTTACAGCGTAAACCCTGTTCTCCAGACATCGGGTAGGCATAGCGTTGGGACAGTATGGCAAAACAAGATTGGACGGATGTGCCACCATTTCTGCACCTTTGAGTGCAAGAGTCCTCATTGATTCAGGGAATATCCAGTCAAAGCAGATCATAATGCCGATCTGGCCTATGGCTGTATTAAAGACATCGAAACCGGTATCACCGGGGGTGAACCAGAGCTTCTCCTCGAAAAAGAGATGTGTTTTACGATAGACCCCGATATATCCTTCAGGTCCGGTCAGAATGGCCGAATTGAAAAATTTCTCTCCATGTTTTTCCGGAAGCCCTGCTACAATATACATGCCCTTGCTGCGGGATAGCCCGGCCAGCATTTCTGTAGTATAACCATGAGGTATTTGTTCTGAAAGTCGGTCAACTTCATCATGCGAGACGAATTGATAGCCGGTGGCAAAAAGTTCCGGCAGCACAATAAGGTCAGCATTAACATCCTTGAGGATATTTAAGACCTTTTCAATGTTTCTCTCTTTTTCCCCGAAAACAGGCTCGAACTGGTAAAACCCGGCTCTCATAGTATAAGATCATAACATCATAACGGTTCTGCAACAAGTCCCAAATTAAAGGTACTAATATCTTGACATACGGCAAGGAGTTATGTTTTAAATAAAAACAATGCCGAGGTAGCTCAGTCGGTAGAGCAGGGGACTGAAAATCCCCGTGTCAGCGGTTCAATTCCGTTCCTCGGCATTTTCTTTATATAAAAGCTACCATAAGTTACAGATCGTGCCAACAATAAAAATATAGAGTTCATTGTACTTGCCATAGGACAGCCCGACATTTATACTTATCTTAATGGAAAATATGGGGTTATATGATTGAAGGTTGATCGGTATCAGATAAGCAGGATTTTTCCTTTTGGTTCGCCTGTAAACCGGCCTATAATCCAGTAATCCAATTTTATATTTACAGCTGTTTCTTCAAATTTACGGATATCCTCGGGATGTATTGCCATTAACAACCCTCCCGATGTTTGAGGATCAAACAAAATGTCATACAGAAAGCCTTCGTTATTGCCTGTTACATGTTCTTTGTAATAATCCCTGTTCCTGTATAAGCCGCCTGGGACAAAACCTGATTGCGAAAGCTCTGCAGCCTCCTGAAAATAGGGGATTTTATCAGCAAACAGTTCCACTCCTGTATTCTCTTTGATCATCTCCTTCAGGTGTCCGGCAAGACCAAAGCCTGTTACGTCAGTTGCTGCATGGGTCCGGACAGACAACATTGCTTCGGATGCCTTTTTATTTAAAGCAGCCATTACATTGATGAGATTTTGTATTGAATCCTCACTTAAGGCATTGCCTTTAATGCCTGTGTTAAGGATGCCAGTACCGAGTGGTTTTGTGATTACAAGGCAATCTCCGGGTATTGCGCCTTCATTCTTTATAATTTTATCCGGGTGTATTATACCTGTAACTGAAAGACCGTATTTTGTTTCAACATCATCAACGCTGTGGCCACCCAGAAGGCTTGCGCCTGACTCCCGTACTTTATCAATACCACCCCGCAGTATTTCTTTCAGGACGCTTATATCGAACTGTTTCAGAGAAAAGCAGACCATATTCAACGCTGTCTTCGGTATTGCGCCCATTGCGTAAATATCACTCATAGCGTTTGCAGCCGCAATCTGTCCAAACCAGTACGGGTCGTTGACTATGGGAGTAAAGAAGTCTATTGTCTGGACAATAGCAATATCGTCAGTGATTTTATAGACCCCTGCGTCTTCGAAACCTTCAATACCTACAAGGACATTGTTGTCCTCCGGTATCTCAATTCCGCATAATATGTTTGCAAGGTCCGCCGGACCTATCTTTGAAGCTCAGCCAGCTCCGCGGACATATTTGGTCAGTTCAACATTCATGTTAAATTATTCCTTTGATCCCTGTTAACTGATTGCCTTAAAGCCCAAGCCGGTTGTATGCTCCGGCCGTTCCGCATCCAGTTTTTCTATGCCTGCGTAATAACAACAATTCCCGCTTCTGAGATTATTATCAAAGACCCTTATCTTTCCGTCCTGAAAATTGATTCTGACGTAACAAAAGCCTCCCGGCAAATCGGACATCCTCTCTTCTGAAACGATACCCATACCCCACCTTAAAAATTTTTTATGGTATACCCGATCACCTACTTTGAGATACAGGAAACGGTCTCTTCCCATAATCTTTCTTATAACATATCTTAAAAGCAGTGGAAAGTGAATAAACCGCTATTGGCTGAAGCCAATAGTTTTCTACAGGTTTTTTGACCTTGTCGAGTAAAAAGGCTTTTGCAGTACGCTAAATAGTATATACGGTGTGCGAGAGGGGGAGGCCGGAGCACCCGCTTCGCGGGTCGTGCTTTGCCGGTTAAGGGGCGATGCAAGGCACGGTAATTTGAATCAAAGGTTTTCCATTTTTATGATTATAGCCCCTGCCTTCAGTTCTATATTATATTTTTTTGATTTCTGCAGCTCAATAAGCAGGTCTTTTTCAATGTTTTCCGCACATACAATAAACTTTCCTTCAGGTTTCAAATATCTCATTCCACTTTTTATATATGCTTTTGTTATTTCATTAATAGGGGGCTCATCTTCCCATATATAGTTGAAGGACGGCTGAACATATATAAAATCGAAAGAGTTTTGAAGAAGTAAGGGAAATTCTATTTCAAAATGAAAAAAACCGTTCTTTTTTGCTATGTCCTTTGATTCAATGAACCAGTTCTTTTTTCTAAAGGTTTCCCACGCAGATTCCGAACTGTCAAGACCGAAGAGCATATCCTGTACATTTCTGTTTTCAATAGATTTGCTGAAATATGTGGATGTTATGACATCAAGCGTATCCCTAATTCTTTCCCGGTATATGTTCAATTTAATCTCAATTTCCTTTTTTACTTCTGCGTCTTCTTTTATTTTGTCAGAAAGGATAAAATATAGCTTATATTTATCTCTGAAATCTTGTATGATTTCCCCCGGGCTTCTGCTGAATAAGTTCATTTGATTTTTTAAATCTGAAAAATCTGGCAGGTCTTTGATCGATATCCCTATAAGTGGGTTGCCAGATTTAAAGTGCCCGGCTGTTGTATCGAAACGGTTTTTTAATATATTTTGAAAAATATCGAGCGATATATGAGATCTTTCAACGCCGTACATTACGTTATTTAAAATGTAACTTTTTAGTGCGTACTCATCTTCCCATTCTGCAACAAATGTATTTTTTTCTTTGTATGGGAGTACAAATGATAAATAAGCCATTTCCTCAAGAACTCTGGTTGCAACTGCACCGAATCCTGGCGTCATATCGAGTATTTTTAGGGAAAGAACGTCTTCCTTGGTATACTTTTGGTTGTTGTCCAGCAATATCTCCTCAACATTAAATCCGGCGTGATATTCATTTTTTACAAACAGATAAGAGAAGACTTCCGGTGTATCGTATTCATTGATTATGTCGGGTTTTTCATGTATTTTGTTTCCCGTTATCTTTCCTTCACTATGTTTTTCATTTAAATATGTTTCTGTTGACGGTAGTGCCTGGTCAGGGAAGAATTCTTTGTAAATATCAGTGATTTTGGTATATATCTCTGTCTTTTTTTTGATTCCCAGAAGCGAACTTCTCGCAAAATCTTTTTTCTCATTCAGAAATTTTATTTGTTTATCTCTTTCATTCTTCAGCAAATCAGGAATGGTTTTGTTGAGTCCATTTAAAGAAAATATATGGTAAAAAAGGTGCAGTATTTCATCGTTTCCTTCGAAAGATGTTTGCTCAATATCTATTTCGATGAGTTTTATTTCAAAATTTATTGATCTTCTAATGAGAATCCAGTTTCTACCGTTTGTAAGAATGCCCCAGGGGGTTTTTATCTTCTTTAAAATGTAGATAAGCTGATATATTGGTATTTTGTTTTCAAATTCAAGGTAGAATCCGCTTATCCCTTTATTTAGGGTTCTCCCGTATCTTTTTAACAACAGTATACCGAGAGCATTGTCGTAATATTCTTTTGTGCCCCAAAGCGGCGATGTTGCAACCCTGTTTTCTTCGGCAGTAAAGAGCGCCATATCAGGACCTTTTATGCTGTTCTCATAGAATTTAGGCTTTGATTCGTAGGCATAACCGAATAGTTTGAGGATAGGCTTTATGAGGTGTATTTCTGTATGGATTTCACTGGCGAACTTTTTTATGTTCTCAAATTTTGCGAGTATTTCCGACAGGGACAAATATATACCTGTTTCTCCAGGCAGAGATAGGATGTTTTTGATTCCTGCTTCAGATATAAGAGTATTTCTTAAAATAGAAGGATGCATATTTTCAAAGATGATAATAGATTACTATCTTTTAGTCAAGGGTGGGGATATCTTTTTCTTCCTTGTCAATACCCATCTTTTGAATTCTTTCGATCTCTCTGAGCTTCATTTTTATGATTATGATTAGCCCGATAATAGCAACCCAGAAAATGGCCAGTGTTTGATATATGATAAATCTGTCGTATGGTGCAGCAGGGAACATTTCTACCTTGTCCTGAGAACAGAGAGGAGTCGTATGCAAAAAAATGAGAACGAGCAAAGCAATTATTTTAATAATTGTGCGTGCCATATTGCTAATTACGGATATTATTTTTAGCACCTGTCCTCCTAAAAAAACTATGTTCTGAACCCTGTACGAGCAAGATTAGAGAACTTCTTTTGAGTAAATTGACCCTGTTTCATTAAAGTTACTCAGTAACAAATCGCCCCTGAGGGGCGTGTTTAGCTAACTCAGAAAGCCCATGACTGTCATGACAATAAAATAAAGTGTATATGCAATTCCAATCCAGGTAAATACTGTATTTCTTATGCCCTGCACTGCTCTTTTGTCAAAGAATGGTATGAGAAATAAGAAAAAAATTCCACAGGAAATAATGGTAACTGCGATCATCTCGCCGTTCAATCCCAGAATTTCTCCTGGGAAGAGTTTTAAAGTCTGAAACAGGAACAGAAAGTACCATTCGGGTTTAATGTTTTCTGGTGCAGGCGCAAGGGGATCTGCATTTTTGCCTATTTCCGGAGGGAAAAGTGTTGCCAGAGTTACGACTATTCCCAATACTATAAGACAGATTATAAGATATTTATAGAACCTATAAGGAAAGAAGGGCGTTTGCTTTGTTCTTTTTTTGAGAGAAAACGGCATACTTGTTACGCGATATTGAACGAGAAGTATATGTATGCATATTAATAAAATTGCGATAATTGGAAGGATAGATACATGGAATGCATGAAAACGAGTCAAAGTCTCACCGGTTACGTCAATTCCTCCTCTTAAAAAGGATTTGATAAAAACCCCTGCAATAGGGATACTACCGGCTCCGCCTGTTGCAACCTTCACTGCTGCAAAGGCCCTTTCATCCCATACCAAAAGGTAGCCGCTTAAACCGAAAAAGATAGATATACCAAGAAGAATAAAGCCCGAAAGCCACAATAAATGTTTTGGTCTTCTGTAAGATTTTAAGAGCAGTATGCTGAATGTATGTATAAACAGGGCTGCCATAATCAATTGAGCTCCCCAATGATGTATCGAACGGAAGAAACACCCCATATTTAATTTTGTAACAATGTCCAGGATGCTTTTATGTGCCTGCTCAAAATAGGGTATGTAATAGAATGACAGAACCATTCCGGTTATAAACTGAATAATAAAAAGGAACAAGGCGATGCCGCCTGTTTTCTTTTTAGCAAAAACCTCGATCTCTTTACACAAATCTTTAAACCTGTTTTTAACCCTTTGATAACTCAACCTTTGTCCCCTTTCTAAAAACGATGATACTTTTACCTTCAGTTCTGATATTAAAAAATTCAAGTGGTTTTGGCGGAGGCCCTTTGATATTTTTGCCATTTTCGTCATACCAGCCTTCATGACATGCGCAATAGAATTTCCTGTCTTCCTGCTTATATGTGATATTGCATTCCATATGTGTGCACAAACCCTTCAGGGCTGTTGTAGCCCCGTCTGCCTTTTTAAAAAAAAGCCCGACCTTCCCTCCCCATGCAAATGGTTTTACTGAGTTTGGCGGTATATCTAAGAAGTCATTGGCGTTGAGCACCACGAAATCAGGTTCTTTTCCGAGGGTGGGAAAGGCAAACTTTATAAGCGCATAGATAACCCCTGAAAAGAAGGCGATGAACCATCCGCCAAGGAGAGTATTGAGAAATGTCCTTCGTGTCAATAATGAATAATCAATCCTCATTTTATTGTCATCCCGAAAATCTTTTTTGCCTTGTACTTCAAAAGTGTTTTTCTTAAACCCACAATAGAGTCTATGGGTCTTACATCTTTCGGACATGCATCGATACAGCGAAGCATTGTATCACATCCCCATACTCCTTTTTCATTGTTTATTCCTTCGAGGGATTGCAGTGGCCTTTCGTCTCTGGAGTCGAGAATAAACCGTTCGATCTTTGCAAGGGCAGCAGGACCCATATAATCAGGGTCTCTTGAAAGTACCGGACATGCCCCATAACAAGATGCACATAGGATGCAATTAACATTCTGGTCTATACGTTTCCTTTCGTCTTCGCTTTGATGTATCTCTTTTTCCGGTTCAGAACTTTTTCTTATTATATATGGGTTAACCTTTTCGTACATATTCCAGAAAGGGGTCATGTCAACAACAAGGTCTTTGATAATATCTAGATTTGGGAGGGGTTCAAGAATAATTGTGCTGTCGCCGAAGGAAGCAACCTGGGACCTGCAGGAAAGATCAATCTTGCCGTTGATTACCATCGCGCAGGAGCCGCAGACCGCTGATCTGCATGACGATCTGAATGAAAGCGTGCCGTCAATTTCGTCCCTGATGCGCAAAAGTGTCATGAGCACAGTAAGACCGGATATAACCTTAATGCGGTACGAACTAAAATGAGGCCGGACTTCAGGCTGTTTCATATCATATCGGAGAATTTTGAATGTATATTCGTTGGCAGTAATCAATACTTCCTCTCCATGGGCGGATAGTTTGTAATTACGACGTCCTTATAAGAAATTACCGGTTCTCCGTTTGAGCCGATTCTTGCAACAGTGTGCTTAAGCCAGTCAGTATCATTCCTTGTGCTGAAGTCCTTCCTGAAATGGGCGCCCCTGCTTTCTTCCCTTAGATAGGCGGCCACGGCAATTGTGTGGGCTACTTCGATCATGTATTCAAGCTCTATGGCATTAAGAAGTTCATAATTCATATGCATTGTTGTGGAGGAAACGTGGATGTTCCTGAATCTTTCCTTAATTTTTTCAATATCACTTAGCGCCTGTTCGAGCCCTGTTTTTTCTCTGAATATGCCAACACAGTCACTCATTGTTTTGCTTAAATCAAAAAGGATCTTGTATGGTTTTTCATTTCCTCCATGTATCAATTTGTATATTTTCTCTTCCATCTCTTCATTTTTACTTATGAGGAGCTTTCTATCAGGTTTTATATTGTTGTCCCGGATATATTCATCAATGGCAGAACATGCCAGCTTTCCGAAAACTATTGTATCGAGAAGCGAATTGCCACCAAGCCTGTTTGCACCGTGTACACTTACACAGGCGCACTCTCCGGCAGCGTAAAATCCTGATATATTGGTTTCGCATTTCTCGTTTGTGTCTATGCCACCCATGGAGTAGTGTTGACAGGGCATGATAGGGATCGGCTCAAGTATCGGATCAAGTCCTATAAAATCAATGCATATGTTGCGGATGCCGGGCAGCTTTTCAAGTATTTTCCTGGAACCGAGGTGTCTCAAATCAAGATTGATGTATTTGCCCAAAGGGTGCTCGAACCCCCGGCCTTCGTCTATCTCTGTCTGTATACTTCTTGAAACAATATCGCGTGGCGCAAGCTCCATGGCATTTGGTACATAACGTGTCATAAACCTCTCACCATCTTTATTGATGAGGTAGCCGCCTTCGCCCCTGGCTGCTTCTGTTATAAGGATATTGGTGCCGATAAGGGCAGTAGGATGAAACTGGACAAATTCCATATCCTTTATGGGCACACCGGCCTTATAAGCAATGCCGATGCCGCTTCCAGTGTTAATCAGGGCATTGGTGGAATGGAGATAGACCCTGCCGTAACCGCCTGTAGCAAACAGAATTGTTTTAGCGAGTATAGGCACAATTTTACCGTTTTTAAGGTCTAAAGCAATAACACCGTGGCAAACATTGTTGTCTGTAACAAGAGCCAGGACAAACCATTCGGAATAGGCTTTTATCCCTTTAGCCGTTGCTCTTTCGTTGAGTGTATTGAGCAGAACATGACCTGTTAAGTCTGCCGAATAACAGGTACGAGGGTAACCTGCCCCACCGAAAGGTCTTTGTGCAATTGAGCCGTCAGAAAATCTGCTGAAGGGGCAACCCCAGTGTTCCATTTCATAAACGACTTTTATTGCTTCTCTGCACATGATTTCCACAGCTTTTTGGTCTGCAAGGTAATCACTACCCTTTATTGTGTCAAAGGCATGTTTTTCCCAGGTATCGTCTTTACCGTCCGGATTATTTGCAAGGGCAGCGTTGATGCCGCCCTGTGCTGCGATAGAATGTGACCTGACAGGGTGTACCTTGGACAAAACCCCTACATTATATATGTCGCAGAGACCCACTGCTGTGCGGAGTCCGGCAAGACCTCCACCAATGATGAGGACATCATAAGAAAGCATCATTATGAGATTATACTATATAGATAAATAAGGGCCAGCGAAATGACTGTTGCTGCAATATTAGATAACCGGAACAGCTGTTTTTCCTTCTTGTATCCAAAATCCAAAACTATTGTCCTTAAACCGTATATGCTGTGAAAGGTAAAAAGTATGAGTATTAATACATCAATCACAGGCTGACGGTGGAGACTGAGTGCCCAGTCAGGTTTTTTGTCTTTTGTGAAGAGAAAGAAGCCGGTTAGTATTTTTACGCCGAAAAGTATTATAAGAGATACACCGCTGATTCTGTGAAAAAGCCATATAAACATGCTCCATTACATATCAATTGAAATTCTTTTTTGTCAAGGGAATTCAACGAAATATTTACAGAACTTTTATGAAATATCTTGACTTTTGCAAATGAAGAAACGAATAATAATTACGATAAATCTGTATAAACTGAATAAAACAAGAATATCTGGTAAGAGAGAGTATTTGGAAGAAAATCCCTGAAAAGGTTAAACCTGTTTGCCTGGCTGAGGGAGATAAAGAACAGCGCCCAGTTAATTCATCCTGGCTATCAGTTCAGATGTGGAAAAGGCCCTTATATAAACGGACAAATAGAAGACAATTGGTAAATAAATATTAAAAGAACTTTATTCTTAGATTTCAAAAAAATGGCTGAAAAAAGTGCTGAAAACAAAGAACACAAATAGGTTTTCTCTTTTCATAAGTATAGCCTCTCTTTTTTGTGTTCTTCTTTTTTGTATCCCAAACTTTTGCATGGCTTCAATCGAACCATTCAGCGGACCTTCCAACATTGGTATAACAGGTCTTATGGAGACCCCTACTGCAAGAGTGCTGGAGGAAAATAAATTCAGGGCAGGGGCAGGGCAGGTAGATCCGTACAGATATTATTATATTACTGTGAGCCCATTCAAAAATATTGAGATAAATGGCCGTGTTACCGAGGTTACTGGCATTAAAGCGCTTCAGTCAGGTTACGGCAACTATAAAGATAAAGCAATTGATATGAAATATAAATTGCTTGAAGAAGGCAAATACAGTCCCGCTGTTTCTATCGGTATTATGGATCCTCATGGAACCAGGGTCTATGCATCGCAATATCTTGTTGCAAGCAAACAAATATACCCCTTTGATTTCACACTTGGGTTCGGCAACGGAAGATTCGGGAAAAGACCGCTCATATCTTCTGAGGAAGGTTTTAGAGTTGAAATGTTTCAAGATCCAAGGGGGTGGCTTAAGGACTCACAATTTTTCTGGGGCCTTCAGTTTGCGCCTTCGGAGAAATTTGCTCTTATGATGGAATATAGCCCGATAAGGTATGAAAAACAGATTCAGGATCCTGCCCGGGCGAAATATTTTAATGAACCTGTGAAATCAAATTTCAATTATGGTTTGAGGCTAAAACCTTGGAAGTGGGCGGATATTGATTTAAGTTATCAAAGAGGCGATCAGTTTGGTGTGAATCTTTCTGTGGCATTTGATATCGGGCAACCGATGATCCCTGTATATGATCATCCATACAGAGAAAAAAAGGGAGACAGGACAGCCACATTACACAAACGTTTAGTTAAAGCGTTGCATGAGTCAGGGTTCAGTAACATCGGTATTGATGAGCAGGGGTATGATCTTTTTATAGAAGCCCAAAACGACAGGTATTATTACAGCACAAGGGCAATGGGCGTAATTCTTAATATTGTCAATGATATAATGCCTTTGAATATTCAAAAAGTAAGTGTTGTACTTACTGATAATCTGATCCCTATAATCAGGTTTACAACAACAAGACTTGATATAACTGAATTATTCGAAGAAAAGATTACCCCAGGCGAGTTTTTTCATTTATCAAAGATAAATACAGATGTTGTTGAATTGCCGGATGTTAAACAAGAGCAAAGGAAATACTTTGATTTTGGTTTTAAACCAGCTTTCAGAACGTTCCTGAACGACCCGTCAGGTTTTTTTAAATACAGACTTGGTGCTGAACTATGGGGTAGCTATACTCCCTGGAAAGGTGGTTTATTTATTGCTGGTCTTGAAGGTTTTCCTATAAACACTGTTTCTACATCCAATGAACCTTCGTCTGAGCCTATTAGGACAGATATTGTGCCCTATCAGAAAAAGAAGGTATCACTTGGCAATTTAATGTATAACCATATTTACAAAACAGAATACGATATTTATGCAAAACTCGCTGTAGGTTTATTGGAAATTCAATATGCAGGATTAGACGGCGAGGTTGCTATGCCGCTTGAAAGAGGCAGGGTTCTGTTAGGTGTAAGCGGTAGCATAGTGAAGAAAAGGGATGTCGATAATATATTTCAAATGAGCAGCCTTTATACTGGTACGTACTATACGGTTTTTTTGAACACAAGGTTGAATATGCCTGAAATTGAAACTTCAGTAGATGTTAAGGCAGGCAGGTTTCTTGCAGGAGACAAAGGAGCGAGGGTCACTGTTTCTAAATTTATTAAAGGGGTTGTGTTATCAGGATGGTATAGTTGGACGGATACCTCAATATTTAAAGACAGCTTTAACAGGGGATATCATGACAAAGGTGTGATGCTGACATTTCCTCTAAGGTTATTTAAAGGCTCTGACAGCAAAACAACTTTCAATTATGCAATATCGCCCTGGACAAGGGATGTCGCCCAGGATATTTACCATCATACGGTATTGTTTGATCTTTTTGGCAGGAACACAAACATTTATCTTGACAAGGATAAAACTATTTTATATAAATGACAATAGTATTTTTGAGTCTTTACAGCTAACATAGATGGGTATGCTTAAAAAAGAGAAATGCACTACTAATCAATATTTTTTAGAAATATAAATACTAAAAGCCAAAGAGAGGTTTGATTATGAGATTAAGAAATGTTTTTAATTTGGCAGTTTTATTTTTGTTAATTATGTGTCTTACTATACCTTCTATGACATTCGCACAGGCTGAAGGCGGTGCAGGAGCAGGTGCAGGCGGTGCAGGAGCAGGTGCAGGCGGTGCAGGTGCGGCAGGCGGTGCAGGTGCGGCAGGTGCAGGTGCAGGTGCAGGTGCAGGTGCAGCGGCAGGTCTTGGGGCTGGAACTGTAGCTGGAATGGCAGCTGGTGCAGCAGCAGTAGCAGCGGGAGTAGCAGCTGCAACTTCCGGCGGCGGTTCTTCTACGCCAACAACAGTACATCATTAATTATAAATTTACAAAAAAGGCTGGAAAAACCAATGTTTTTCCAGCCTTTTTTATTTTTTATTAGCATGAAAATAAAATATATAGTTATTTTTGTATTCTTATCAACGTTGTTGTTTAAGCCTTGTCTTTATGCAGGGACGTTGTTTGACAGCAATGTTGAATCTGCTCTTTCTTCTGCAGAATCATTGTTCAAAATGATGAAAAGCGGAAACTACCCCAAAATCTGGTCGTTACTGACCCAGAAATCGAAAGATGTGATTATAGATGATGTCTATAAAGAAGAGAAAGGTGCAGGAGTGGTGCACTTAAAGGAAAATATAAATAGTGATTTTAATAATGGTGGTAACTTGTCAAAAGAATACTGGAAAAGTTTCCTTGAAAATTTTAACCCAGATACGGCTTTAGAACATAGTAAATGGGATACAGGCAAATTTGAGAAAGACAAGGGTGAAATAATAATCAAATACAGAAAAGCTGAAAACCCTGCCGTTTTGATGATGTTTAAAGAAGACGGAAAGTGGAAGGTAGGTCTTGTTGAAACTTTCTGGACAAGAAAGAAATAGATCATGAAATTTGAAATGCAGAAAACATCTGACGGATAGAAATGTAAAGTCAACAGCAATATAAGAGCATTGTAAAGAAATTTATTGATAGAATGAAAAGAGCTTTAGTTGTCATAAATAAAAAAAGCAACAAAAAGCCAAAGTATTTCTGCCGGATTTCAAAGGAAAGTTTGAATATTGCAGATAAAATGAAACATAAAGGTGAGATATGAGTGATTATGAAGATGAAAAGCCTGACTGGCGGGAGATTGACAGAAGAAAGGACAGCAGCAGACAGTATGGAAGACAGGAAGTTGCATATAAAAAAGATATCCCGAAAGATCGATGGAATGTTGCCAGAAGAAAGGAAGCACTGGACAGGCTATTTATGGGAGAGAAGGGGACAATTGAGCATGAAAAATTATTTAATAAAATTCATAAATCCTACGGTTCAGGTAGTTTTCTTGTAAATTTGAAAAAATATATTGAAAAATATGATATGCCTGATGATGCACCAACTCTCATACTCATTCTTGATACAAAAGAGCAGGACATTGTTTTTAAAGCATTCGATAAAATAAAAACTATTTACAGTGGGCTATCTCCAAGACAAAAAGAGGATATAAGAAGAAAACTGTCTATCATGAAATTGACCGACAGATCGGCTGAAGTAAGGGAAAAAGCAGAAGATATATTACAGATGTTATAATAGAATCTCCGGGTATTTATGCAAGTAAGCTGATTTTAAGCGGCTCTAAGACTAAAAAAGCTCTACATTTGTTCCGAGAGCGTTCCCGGTTTCTGTGTCGCTGTTTGAAATAGGCATTTTATTTGGTGTATTTTCCGGTCTGTGTTTATTCGATGCCATATATGATTTATGAATGTGTCGCTCGCTGTGCATTGTGTAATTAATTTCAAGATTTTTTAATGCCTCAATTTTATCGTGGTTATCTATCTCAGGTAGCATCTCACGTATCTGTGAAATTATAGAGTCGAGTACGGACTTAGCACTTTCAACTTTTTCTATAAATGTTTTCTGAACGGTCATATCTAAGGCTGCTCTTTCAATGTCATGGGCAAGCTTTTTCCCGTCATTTTCAATTTTATTAAGGTGTGGTTTTATTGTATTGTTTGTGGAGTTAAGTCTATCGAGCAGTCCATTCAGGTTCTTTAACAGGATATTTGTTTCGGCCTCCTGTTCATCCGTATTAAAATTAGCATTATTATGCAATTCTTCAACTGTTGCTACAATCTTTTTCAATTCCTCAGATATTTCCATTTTCTGGATACTGGCATCTACTGATAGATTCTGTATAGCTTCTGCGATGATGCCTAAAGGGGCTCCTTCTGATCCGGTATGTGCCGCTTTTATACGAGCATTTACAGCGATAAGCTGTATCTCTGAACTTATCTCTTCAATGTCATTCATGTATCTCGAAATATCATTTATTGTTTTTGTAAGACCTTCAATTGTTAATGATAATTCATACATGGCATTTTTAATTTCTTTAATCGATGAAATGGCTGATAAGACCCCGTACTCGATCTTTGTAAAAAACGAAGACGATGATTCATCTCCGCTGCCCGTTATATTTTGTACATTCTTGTGCATAACGATAATATTGCCTGCTATATCTTTTAGGTTGTTTATAATACTATTTACTGCAGTTGTAAATTTATCCTCTGCGTCAATAATTTGTATTTTTTGAAGTTCGCAGATTGTGTATGTATCCAGGATAGTTTTTTTGAAATTACCGTTTTCGGATAAGCCAAGAGAGTTCTTATCTTCAGAAAGAGCATTGTGTTTTGAATAAATAACGTCAAATGCTTCTTTTATATGTTCCAATTGCTGGCGTGTAATATCATGAAACTGCATGGAAGATACAATCTCTCCTATTTTGCTTGTGATTGTCTCCAACTCATCGGAAATATGACTGGCTGTGATGACCGATGATTTATTTTTTTCTGCAAGTGAGACAATGGTAGCTTCCGTGTTTTGAAGGACAGATTGTGCCTTGCCCTTTTGTTGTGTTTCAAGACTGATAACGCTGGAAAGTGTCTGTTTAACGTCAGCCTCCAATGAACCTGCGCTACCGAGTATTTCGGCAAACCTTGAATTAATCAGAACTGACAATTTTTCAACGTCATCCGCTATAGTAAGAAAACCATTGTTATCGCTACGAAGCTGCGAACTTTCTATTTTTGTAGAAATACCCAATATTTTCAAAGTTTTCACAATTTTTTTAAAACCGCTTATAGGCTTATAAATATTCCCTATAATATTAAGGATGCTTTGCAAGGTTATGATCCCTTGACTGAATTCTTCTTCGGTTTGTACTATATAAATCTGCATGTTGTTGAGAAGTTCCCGTAGCCCCTCAATAACATTCACAGCCTCTTCACCGGACATGGAATTTACCAGAGAAGAGGACAGTTCAGAAATAACCGTTGCGCGATTATAGAAATCCTGTAAATTGCTCCCTACAGATAAAAACTCATTTTCAGTAGAAGCTGCCAAGGCGTAAAGATCATTCCCGGTTTCCTGCAGTTGGTTGTCCCATTTAAAAAGCCGGCTAAAGTTTTCGCCAAGAGACTGATCGATTAGCGGGTTATTATTCGACATATCTTAATCTTAAACTTTGTCTGTTTTTTTGTTTTTTAAAAAGCTTAAAATCCAATACGGACATCATATTGCAATTATCGCAGTTTTGCTGATTTAGTTTAGACTTATTCTAATAAAATTTTAACATCATGAAATTACTATGGATAAATCCGGCACTTTTATTTTGTGTAAAAAAGTGGGCATACAATCCCATAAAAACAGCCAACTATCTTTTTTAATGATGGGAATATGTGCCTGGAGTAGCCCCCGTTTTAGGCGGACACTCATACAACCAAAAAGAAGTACAACCGGAAGAACTAAAAATCTCAATTAAAATCCCAGTTTTTCACCAACAAGAATAACTGTTACGTTTGTTCGCATAGGTTTTTTTGCAAAAACAGTATAGATGTTGCAGATTCTTTGCGGAGATGAACAGTCAGTACATTGACCGGTTTCTGCACATGGTGTTTTCAAACTGAGCCTTCTTGCATTTATAGGTGCAACAATCTCATGAACCCTTCTTTTTGCTTCATTAATATCCTTTACAATTTTGTTGACTCCGCAGACAAGGATTACGTTCTTTGGCCCAAACATCATTGCTGCTATTCGATTTCCTATAGAGTCGATGTTATAGATTTCGCCATCTTCTGTGATAGCGTTACTGCTGCTGAGAAAAAAGTCAGCGAGCAATGCTTCCCTTCTCTTTTCTGTTACCTCTTCAGGCGACATGCCCTGTATGGAAGGATTTAAAAACCTGACTGGATGTTTTTTTATTTCTTCAAAAAAACCAATCTGCACCAGGGTTTGAGACCCTCCGACACCAACAGTTGCATCCTTGGGAATCATTTTAAAAATTTCGGCTAATGCGTAAGAAGCCTTTGGCACGAATCGAGCATCGAAATTATTTTTTTTAAGCGATTTGAGCGTTCTTTGTATCTGTAAATCCTCATACCATTTTTCAAATTCTGTAATTTCTTTCATTATTGAGTCTCCCTTTTAGACTTTTTTTCTGAAGCTGATTCATGGTTTTTGAGGTTTTAAACCTTATTGATCAATTATAATAAAGTTCGTGCATAAATCAAACACATATGTATACAGAGTATAAGACCGGATGTTTCTTGCGGCCAGCGTAAAACAAACAAAGCTGGATATTTGGATGATGAAACGGCAATTTTTCCTTGTGCAGCCTTCCAATGGCAGGATGGGAAGCTTAAAGTGGCATACCCCTTTCTCAAGAGTGGATGGAAAGCCAAAGTTGCACCTCCCTGGGATAAACGGTAGACTTCCACATTTATTTTCTATATCTGTAATGACTTTGTCTCATCCAGAGCTTCACGCGCCATATCACCGGCTTCAGGCGTAAAAAACCACTGTTCTATAATGCTGTCGAGATATGTTATGTAGACGTTGCGGTCGATACCGAAGCGGGTGTGATCTATATCAACCCCAATTGGTGTGAAACGCCATAATTTATCAGTATCTTTAACTAATGAATCGTTAAGCGAAAGGGCTTGTTTCCTTGAATCGTGGCCATCAATAATTGCAGTGATTTCAGCTATCTTCAATTCATCATAATTGATTGAACGCAGAATTTCTCTTGCAATCTTTGCCCCTTCAATCTCATGAAGTCGCCTGGTTTCCGTATCTTTAGTATTCGGGCCAAAGGCGCCTGATTGCTTTTCCTCTGGTACAATTTTCCAACCCACATCATGCAGAATTACAGCCGGCAGGACAATGTCTTCATCGGCATCAGGGTAATGTTCCAACAATTGGCGGGCAAACATTAAAGATAAAGAGATGTGTATGTCATTCTTGCGTGTATCTAAGTATGGTTTGGCCATATCATAAATTATGTCGTAAATAGTTCCCATGATCTCCCTTGTTGCAGCAAGTCCTTTATAGTGAAAAACTATGTTTATCATCACGTAAGGACTAAATCAATTTATTTTTATTGCACAGGTCATGTCCATAATTCAGTGAACGCATAAGGGTCATTGACAAGGGACAGTTGTTCCTCAATTTTTCGGTTCTTTCGTAAAAAAGTTGCAATTATTTATTTCTTTTATCGGTAAAAAGGTTAATATCCTTTTTAATAGCTCCAGAAGTAAAGATAAGCGGTAAGGCTCACCCCCCTTTTCTACTAACTATTTTCTAACGGATTGTGATAAAATGCCATAAAACAGGATAAAAGAGAGGCTGCTGCCATTTTGTATAATATGCTGAATACATTACGAATATTCATTTCCCTTTTATCTTATAACATATGACAGTAATACTCTTAAAATCATTTAAAAAAGGATGAGAGGTTGAGTAGAACGGTTTCGAAAAATACATTGTCAGTGTCGGATATACACGAACCCTCTATTATTAAATTGAACGAACCAACAATGACTGTAGGTATTATAGACAGACAGACCGATGTTGCCGGTTGTCTGAATGGCATTTTTTACGTGGATGAATTCGGTTCTGTGTCAGGCATGTTTTCAGCAAAGGTAACGTCCGGCAACATTGTGCTGGCCGGCGAGGACAACCGTGAGATTGCCTGCTCCTCAACAATCAGGCTTACAGCCGATAAAGATTCGACTTTTACACTCTTTCAAGTTACTATCGGAAAACAGTTTCACTGGGAGAGAAAAGAGAATCAAACCTTTCAGGGGAACCTGATTCTTAAGTCCCGCAATGATGGAACAATGGCGGTCATAAATGAACTCCTCCTGGAAGATTATCTTAGAAGTGTGGTTTCCTCGGAGATGAGCAGTAATGCCCCTATGGAATTTCTTAAGGCACATGCCATTATTTCCAGAAGCTGGCTTATTGCAGCCCTGGATCGAAAAAAGAAAACAAAAGAGGCGCTTGCAAAAGCCCCTGAGAAAGTAGATTCTTCTGAACAGTTTCCGGCACGGGATATTTCTCTTAGCCCGCCGGGTAAGCCGGGGGTTGAGGTTATCCGCTGGTATGAACAGGAAGACCATGATCTCTACGATGTATGTGCCGATGACCACTGCCAGCGTTATCAGGGTATTACAAAGATTGTTTCAACTCATGCCGGTAAATCCGTTCTGGAAACACGCGCACAGGCAATTACTTATGCGGGAGAGATTTGTGATGCCCGGTATTCAAAAGCCTGCGGGGGAATGACAGAGGCATTCGAGACAGCCTGGGACGATAAACATATCCCTTATCTGTCAAGTATTTCAGATGCAGCAGCACCCTGTTTCCCGATTACAACAGAGGAAGATGCGGCACACTGGATCCTTTCGGAACCTGATGCCTATTGCAATACAGAAGATGCAGATATTCTCAAAAGGATCCTTTCGGACTTTGACCAGGAAACAAAGGCGTTTTTCCGCTGGAAGATTGAATATAAACGGGAGGAATTGGAAGAGATCCTCCTGGAAAAATCAGGTATTGATTTTGGGATGCTTAAGGAGATTCAACCTCTATCCCGTGGTCCTTCAGGGCGGATATTTAGGCTGAAGATCATCGGTTCGAAAAAAAGCATGGTTGTGGGAAAAGAACTTGAAATACGGCGCTGGCTTTCCAGGAGTCACCTATACAGCAGTGCTTTTATTGTGACTGTGGAATACGACGCTCACAAGGAGGTTAAGACCTTTGTGTTTCATGGTGCCGGCTGGGGGCATGGCGTAGGGCTCTGCCAGATCGGTGCCGCTGTTATGGCAACGAAGGGTTTTTCAGCACAAGAAATCCTCAGGCATTATTTCCCGGGTACAGAAATCCAGAGGGTCTATTGAAGAGGCGACGGTTTAAGACAGCCTTTATACTGGGTGCCGGCTTGGGTATGCGGCTTCGCCCCCTGACGGAAAGGTGTCCGAAGCCGCTTCTTGAGATCAAAGGACGTCCTGTTATTACCTATACAATGGATCATCTGATTGAAACAGGCGTTGACCGTTTCATCATAAATACCCATCATTGCCCGGAGGTCTATGCGGAAAAATTCCCTGACAGGCTTTGGCGGGGTGTACCTATTGTTTTTCGTCATGAACCGGTGCTTCTGGATACAGCAGGAGGATTAAAGAACATTGAAGACCTCCTTGGTGATGACGAAGCGATCTTTTGCTACAATGGGGACGTGGTAAGCAATTTCCCCTTGCAGAGGCTTTTGCAATCCCATGAAGAAAAACGGCCTGAGGCAACGCTTGCACTGCGAAGCAGCGGCCCTTTGCTGAATGTAAATATCAATGAGTATGGCGAGATTTGTGATATGCGGCATAAATTAAAGAATAGAGGCGTTCAAAGTTGCCTTTTTACCGGCATTTATGCCCTGGAGACGTCATTTCTCCGTTTTCTTGAATCAGGTAAAATTGAGTCTATCGTTCCTGCTTTTCTTGAAAGAATAGTCAAAAAGCAGGGATCTATCCGGGGAGTTGTTATTGACCAGGGTCAGTGGTACGATATTGGTTCCATTGAAGCATACAAAAGTTTGAAGGCAGCCATGCAGACCGGCAGGGAGAATCTATAAAGACTAATAAAAAACTGATTGATTTTGCTCGGGGCGCCCTGGGACTTTCAACATCAGTCTTAATAGAGCTTGTGCCTTTGGCAATAAGGGGGTCGGATCGCAATTTTTTTCGTATGACTTGGGGTGACAAGGATTCGGCTATCTTAATTCAATACAATCCGAATCGATTAGAGAACACTTACTATGCAGATATTGCAGTATTCCTCTGCAGCATTCATATACCTGTGCCTCTTATGATCAGCCATGACCCGGCAGCTTGTCTCATGCTTATGGAAGACGTGGGAGAAAGAGACCTCTGGTCTTTAAGAGATACTTCCTGGGAAACCAGACAGGGACTTTATCAGAAGACACTGTCAATTGCGCACAGACTTCATTCATTTCCTGAAAGTGATTTCCCTCAGGAACATGTGAGGCTCATGGACGGTTTTGATCTTGAACTCTATTGCTGGGAACAGAACTACTTCAGGGAAAATTTTGTAAGCGGTGTATGTGGAATTGACATGAAAGCATCCATATGGCAGGAAATTGAGGCAGAACTTTCTGCCCTTGCCCGGCGGCTCATTGGAACCGGGCATTCGCTTATACACCGTGACCTGCAATCTCAGAATGTGATGATCCGCGATGGAGAACCATTTCTTATCGACTTTCAGGGGATGCGTTTTGGAAGTCCCTTTTATGATATTGGTTCACTGCTCTGTGATCCCTATGTAAGGTTTTCCGAAGCCGAGGTTGAAGACCTGTTGCTTTTTTATTACAGGTTGTCAAAACAGGTCCTTGATTGGCCTGACTTCAGAAATACCTTCTGGGAGGCTTCGGCGCAACGTCTTATGCAAGCACTTGGAGCTTATGGTTTTTTGGGGCTGATGAAAGGGGTTACGGCTTTCCTTGAGCATATTCCTGCCGGACTTATGAACCTTCAACGTGCGGTTTCACATACGGCAACCCTTACCCGACTGCGAGAACTTATTGATGTTTGTCAAAGGCAGGTCGAGCTGAGAAATATCCTGCCTTTCCGATAATGTTTGCCTTTCAGCAATCACAGTTGACTTTAACGGGATATTTATAGATAATTATAATCAAATGTTAGAAACAAAAGGAGAGTGTGATGAATAAAGAAGCGATTATAGAAAAGATTAATGCTCGCACAAAGGACGGTAAGATTGCCTGTATGCAGGCCCTCAAAATAGCCGAGGAAGAAAAAATCCCCTCAAAAAAATTGGGGGAGATGCTTAATGAACTGAAGATCAAAGTTACCGGTTGTCAGTTGAGTTGTTTTCCTTAAGAATTATGTAAAGTATCTCAAGGAACTTAATTTTCCCGGACTATGTATTTTTTGTAAATAAGTTGTATTTATAGCATCCTGCATATATACAATTGCCTACAATCAAGTGAGTATTTTTAGGCTCATCAGGTTTTGCATACTTAAAAAAGTCTTTCTTCCAGATCTTCATGATGTGTAGTTTTTGTATGGCATTTAATGAACTGATAAGAATTTTTGCTTGCAAAATATTTGCAGGATTAGGTAAATAAGAGGAGTGAAGTTAAGAGCTAAAACAGATAAGTTGAGAAACCCCTGCTTCCACCCGTCATTTGATTTTTGATCTTCCTCCGTTTTCACGGGCACACCATTAAGCTGCCATATGTTTCCTCTCATTATGATTGACAAAAATCATTTGGTGGATTAGAGTTGAAACAGTTTTTGCACCGAATCTGTAGACACTGAGAGACCATGCATGTCTCCTTACTCCGGAACGGTTGCCTGACGCAGCAATGATCATTGTGAGGTGCAGATTTTGACTATGTTCAAGAGTATGAGCATTCGTGCCAAGATGATCTACGGTGTTATTGTCGCCGTATTAATACCTTTTATCATTGCCGGAGCCGTGACATATATTTAATTGTCCCGCTCCCTCGATCGCCTGTCCGAAGAAAAAGCAAAGCAGATTGCCGTTGATTTGTCGGGTCTTGTGCAGATCGCTCTCAGCAGGGAGTTCAATTTTGTTTCCGCCGTCGCTCGTGATCCCGAAATCAGGGAAGCGGCAGCCTCGGACAACTACCGGTTTCTACAGAAGAGACTGGAGGATGTCTTTTGCGTGAGCGGAGCATCTGATGGTTCGCTCTTTATGACAGACAAGAACGGCATCATCCGGGCTGATGCCGACGACGCGAAGCGTGCCGGCATTAATGTTTCCGACCGTCCCTATTTCCTTACCGCAAAGGCAGGTAAGGCCAGTGTAGGTGCTTTGGCAGTCAACAGGGCAACAAGGGAGATGGGCGTTGCTCTGTGCGCACCCATTGTCTCGGAAAAGCATGGCTTTGTGGGAGCCGCAGTTGTCTTCCAGCACATCAAATTCATACTCAACCCTATAAACGCCGTGAAGCTTGGTAAAACAGGGTACGCTTATCTTGGTAATGCCAAAGAACCGATCGTTATCCGTCCCGACAAAAATTTCCGTTTCAAGACTGAAGAAGAACCGGAGCTGAAGCCTCTTGTGGATCAGATGGCCACAGGCAGGACAGGAGTGGCAAGATACATGTTTAGAGGGATGAAAAAGATGGCTGCCTTTGCTCCTATTCCAATTACCGGCTGGAACGTCATCGTGACCCAGAACATAGACGAGATCATGGCGCCCGTCAACGCGATCCTTAACATGATTATTCTGGTCGGCCTCATCTTTCTTGCCATTACCGTGGTCAGCATCGTTATTCTGTCGCAGAAAATAAGCACTCCGGCTCAGAGGGCTATCGAAACCCTCAAACAGGTGACGCTCCATTCAGGAGAGATGGTCACCATGATAGGACAGGACAAGAGAATTGAATTCGTCAATCTCGCCATGGAAGAGCTGATGAACCGGCCTTCCGCGGAAATCATAGGCACGCGGCCAATCTTGACAAATATTAATGATATTCCAGAGGAAGAGATTTGGCGTTCCCTTGACTCACACAATGTGTGGACAGGCCGTCTCAAAATTAATGAAGATGCCTCCGGGCCGGCCATATTGGAAACCGTAATCATTCCCCTTCAGGACAGGAAAAGGCAGATTTTTAACTATCTTGAGATTTGCAGGGATATAACCCATGAACTGACGGTGGAATCAAGACTCCGTCAGGCCCAGAAGATGGAGTCCATTGGTACTCTGGCAGGCGGCATTGCTCATGACTTTAACAATATCCTCACTGCCCTCATGGGATATGCTAGCCTCATGCAGATGAAGATGGACAAGTCGAACCCTTTAAAGCCATATGTGGATCAGATACTTTCCGCTTCCCAGAAGGCAGCCGATCTCACCCGCAGCCTTTCAGCTTTCAGCAGGCAACAACCCGTAGCCTTTACTCCCCTTAATATAAATAACACAATAAAAGCGACGGAGAAATTATTGAAAAGGCTTCTTACCGAGGACATAGAACTACGAACATCCTTTGCGCAGGATGATACGATCGTCATGGCCGATAAGTCGCAGATGGACCAGATCCTCTTTAACCTTGTCACCAATGCGAGGGATGCCATGCCGGGAGGAGGGACGCTCACCATAGAGACGAGCATTGCCGATATAGACGATGGGTTCTTCAGGGCACACGGGTTCGGAAAACCAGGAAGGTATGTGCTTACAACCATCTCCGATACAGGAACGGGTATGGATGAAGCAACGTGTGAGAAGATCTTCGACCCCTTCTTCACAACAAAGGAGGTCGGGAAAGGTACAGGGCTCGGCCTTGCTACCGTCTACGGTATCATAAAGCAACACGACGGATATATCACCGTATACAGCGAAATAGGCCATGGTACCACCTTCCGCATTTATCTTCCTGCGGCACGTATAAAAGTCGATGATAAACAGGATTCAGTGACCATCATAGAAAGAGGGAACGAAACTGTCCTTATCGCCGAAGATAATGAAGAAGTAAGATCTTTTATGTGTGAAGTACTCCAAGAATACGGCTATAAAATCATTGAAGCAACAGACGGTGAAAATGCGATAGATAAATTCAAACAATACCGGGACATAGACCTTATCGTCGTTGACTCCGTGATGCCAAAAAAGAATGGACGTGAGGCCTACGAGGAGATACACAGGATAAACCCTCATATCAAGGTGATCTTTACCAGCGGACACACAAAGGATGTTGTCCTCGATAAAGGAATTAAGGATAAGGAATTTGACTTTATTGCCAAACCCTTGTCGCTCAACAGCTTTCTTCAGAGGGTCCGCGAGGTCCTGGACAGATAGGTGACATATAAATCCATAGAGCACTTATATCGGTACAATACTTATCAGCAATACCCCCTATGAATGCCTTTCTTTCGAGTTGCATGAGCATCTTGGTTGTAAATATTTATAGGTGGAGTTAATAACCATCGTTTTCAATTATTTATTTGATCAATTGTGCACATTACAGAAGGAAAGCTGCCATGCAAACACATCTGCCGCAAATCTCGACTTCAATAATGTTAAATCTTATAAGGCTACCCCATATAACCACACCAATGCATATGATTAAGGAAGCAGGAACAAAGATGAATGTAGATAAGTCTGATAAAAAACTCCAGGGGAACATTGAGGCCATAATCTTAAAAGAGGAATAATGTTCCTCAATATCGCAACATCTCCCTATCGTTGATTAAGCTTAACTTATTAAAAAATGATGTATCCTTGACATTGGGGGAATAGGGGAGGCTTCGTATACACTGCGTTGTCATGAATGAGGTGTCATAATAAGTGAAAAATGTCTATGATATCCGCCTTTAATATTTAAGTTATTTAATATAATCCCGATAATTATGGTAGTTGGGAGTTTCAAAAAACCAGTTAGCAGACCGGAAGGGGTGGAATATGAGAAAGTACAAAAGTGTCAGAACGAAACTCATAATGGTAATTTCTCTCGCAGTGCTGTCAACAGCCATTTTGTGTATAGGGGTTAATGTATACAATTTCTCAAAATATTATCGTGAAGCTATTGACGGCAAGATAAACGCATCTGCGCAAAGTGTCATTAAGTCGATTAATGACATACTGAAATCAGGCTCCCTGGGAAGCAGCGGAGTGATAATGGATTGGATCAAAAGGGACTGCGAGAAGACCAAAGCCTCAGATAAGGACATCTTATATTTAGCAGTTACCGATGCACAAGGGTTAGTCCATTACCATACCGAAAATCAGTATATAAACAAAACATTCGAGCAGGCAAAAAATGTCATTGACAAAGCATACCCCATTAAAAACGATGGAGGAGATACTGCCGGCATTTTACATATAGGCATCGAGAAGACAACCATTAGTAAAAAGATAAACGCCTTTATATTTGGAGGTGTCTTAATCAGTGTTTTGATACTTTGCCTGATTTTGCCATTGGTTTCCCTTCTTGTTTCAAACAGAATAATGAAACCGCTAAAAAAAGTTACGGTCATGCTGACGGACATAGCCGAAGGAGATGGAGATCTCACGAAAAGGCTGGAAAGGGTCGAGACACAAGACGAATTCGAAGTACTTTCAAAGAAGTTTAACAAATTCGTCGATAAAATACATGAAATTGTTGTGAAGGTAGGGCAAAACACTTCAAATGTATCACGTTCTGCCAATGATATCTACGAAAAGACAGAAGAAATGAAAAATGTGATTGTCCTGCAAATGAATCATACTATTGAAGTTGCAAGTTCAGTTGAAGAAATGACCTCAAGTATCCTCGAAGTTGCAAGAAATGCTAACAGCACAAAAGATGAAGCCAATAAATCATCGGATATTGCAAAGACGGGCGAAAAGAAAACCATCGAGAATATGGAGATCATGGATGGTCTTGTAAACTCGGTAGAAACATCTTCAAGTGCAGTAAATGAGTTAGGAACGCTATCCGATTTAATTGATGAGATAATCAAGGTTATAGAAGACATTGCTGACCAGACCAACCTGCTTGCTTTAAATGCAGCAATTGAGGCAGCCCGCGCTGGAGATGCAGGGAGAGGTTTCGCTGTTGTCGCAGACGAGGTCAGAAAGCTTGCTGAAAAGACAGCAACAGCAACAAAAGATATTGGCAAAACGATCATCTCCATTAAAAACGGTACCATTAATGCGGTAAGTTCAATGGGAAAGAGCAAAGAAGAGGTTTTAAAAAGTAAAGACAAGATTTATGAAGCAAAAAATGCATTAACAGAAATTGTTAGTGGAGCTGATTTGGTAATGGCAATGGTTACACAAATAGCGAGTGCCTCATCTCAGCAGTCTATTGTCTCGGAAGAAATCGGTAAAACTGTCGGCAATATTAAAGATTCTATTATACAAACCTCTTCTGCAACAGAGCATAATGTAAAACTGGCAGGTGAGTTACAGCGATCAGTGGAAGAACTGAACAACGTAATTGGGAGGTTTAAAGTATAACCAATTTGCGATCTGTGACCTGAGCAGTTCCTATTCCGCCAGTATCAATCCTTATATGTTCCTGTACTGTGAATGCTCTTTTAATACACTGATTGGAAGTCCATTCTTCTTCCTGAAACACCCTCAATTCTTGATCAACTTATTACGCAGGTAGATACTTTGGCGACTTTTCTCTGAACTCTCCATGCTTCGACTTGTAAGTGAAAGAAAAATTATCCAGTTAAGGGTAGAAGGGCCGCATTTCAATCCGTAGTTCTTGCCTCTGGGAAACCGCGAAGCTCATGCTTTGTACGTGCAGGAAAGAGTCATCCAGGAAAGGACTTAAGGGACACATTTCCATAGATAATCCTTACCTTTAGAAAACCGCGAAGCACAGTAGAGAAGAGGGGACATTCTTTAGAAAATAAATATTATTACGAGTTTCTTATTTTCTTAGGAATGTTCCCTTCGTTCTCCCTAGGACCCGAGTAGAAAGGGGTGTACCCCCTTTCCGGTCAAGGCCCACACTTGTTAGTATTTGTAAGCTGTCGGTATGTTCCGGGCCTTTTCCTGGCCTTTCCAATATTCTACGCGTTCCCGCAAAAAGTTTACCCAATTGTCGACCTCATCGGCTTTATACCCCTTGGAGACCATGTCTTTCTTATATTCTGCTATAATAGGCTCAACAGCTTTTATCCACCTATTAGCCTCTGTGTCCGCGAGGGGTATAATCTGGCCACCCTGTTTCAGGAAGAACTCTCTGCCCTCGATTTCTATATCGTTCCACGATACCGCCCATTCCTCCAGAAATCCTTTCGTGTAATCGGTTATTACCGCCTGAACGTCAGCTGGAAGACTATTCCATTTAGCCTTGTTCATAATGACATAAAAGATATTGACGCTCGAGATTTTCCAGGATGCGGTGTTATACTTCAAGAGTTCCCCTATCTTGAAACCCTTCATCTGCTCAAAATTGCCAAGGTTCCCCTCAAGCACACCCCGTCTGAGAGATTCATACACATCCACCATCTCCAATGGCATTGGTAACGCTCCCAGAGCCTTTGTTATATCCGCAATCCTACCCGTGCCCCGGATTTTGAGCCCTTTAATGTCTTCGAGAGTCTTGACCGGCTTAGTAAGGGTTTGCACAACACAGGGAGGGCTGGTGCTGAACATGAGAGTCTGGTAGTTATCCCACTCCTTGGGTTTAAACTTGTTATAAAAGTCATTTGCCGCATGTGTTGCCACCCAACTGCTCGGGAAACCAAGGGGCAACTCCATGATCTCCATTACCGGGAAGCGGCCTCTTGAGTAAGAGCAATGTGAGAGGCCTATGTCTGCAACACCTGCTCCTATTCCTGTGGCTATTTTGGCTGCTGTCAGGAGTATGCCCCCGGTGTAATGGGTTATCTCCACCTTGCCTGCAAGCTTCTTGTTCAGTTCCTTGCAGTACTTTTCCATAATGATTGAATTCTTGTGCATGGGTGGGAAATAGTTCGCGAACTTCAACTTGATCACATCTGCTTGACAATAGGTCGAGAATAGAATTGAAACGATAAGCCCCAGTACAAATGCGCCTTTTCTCATTTTTCATACCCCCTTTATTTTGTCTTTCTTGCATCGCGCCACGCTGACTAACTCTTCCCGTGCAGGACTGCCCTCTTGGGACTCCGGTCAGCCTCCAAAAATGCACGGCATGTGGTTATTTAGTGACCACCATGTCCATTTTATGACCATTCTATCATGTCCAAAAGTTTTGTCAAGTAAGAAGTCCGGAATCAAGAATCATCCGTGGTCCTGAAGGTGGAACAAACTCGAAAAGACAGGCCCTGAAAAGAGGGTGGTGAAGAATCGATAGGCTATTCGGTCTGCCCTTCTTTTTTGACATAACCCATCTCCCTGGAGATGATCCGGGCAGTTTCCATAGCCTCTTTGATTATTCTTTTCAGACCCTTCGAATCCACCGAGGAAGAGATGAAGCCTACACCAAGGCTTGCCGTAACCTTTGCTGTAAAATCACGGATCGGGACGGATACCCCGCTAATGCCCTCAAAGACCTCTTCCACGTCGATGGCATAGCCCTCTTCCCGCACCTTCCGAAGCCGTTCCTTGTACTCATCTTTCCTAATAATGGACCTCTTTGTCGATGCTACGAGAGGATATTTGCGAAGAAGCCTGTCCACCTCACTATCCGGAAGGTATGCCATGAGCACTAACCCCAGCATACCCCAATTAGGGGAACGGCGCGTACCTATCCTCGATGTGAAACTAACTGGGTTCCGGGGATCTTCCCTCTTATCAATATAAAGCAGTTCGTCGTTCTCCAGAATCCCTAAGTATATGGTCTTGCCTACCTTAATTTGCAGGCGGCTTAGGTGGGGAGAGGCAATGCGCCTGAGAGAGAAGGAGTCAAAGACGATACTACCCAGGTCAAACAATCTTATGCCAAGAGAATACTGTTTTGACTCCGGGGCCTGCTTAAGGTAGTCGTATTTGACGAGCGTTGTGCACAGTCTTGAAACTGTAGCCCTGGACAGACCCAGGATATAGGAAAGTTGGCCCACAGTAAACTCCCGTCGGTCGGTCCGAAAGGCATTCATGATTTGTAATGCCCTCTCCAATGATTTGTTAAAGAAGGTTGGTTGGTTTTCCCCGGTCATGTGTTCCACTTTAGAAACCATGCAGATATAATCTGCATCAGAAAGACCGGTTTGTCAACATGATTCCCTGCAGCTTGCTGCAGGGTTACTACTTTCCCTCGCCCCTCCGGGGGTGAGGGGGATATGAGGGGGATATGAGCCTCTTTCCAGTGATACCCCGCAGCTTGCTGCGGGGAGGTTCATTCGCAATAGCAACAACGGTAAAACACAGGATCTATAGGCCTTTAGAAACAACCCCTCTCTTGAACACTTGTCAGAGCAAGAAATATTACAATAAAGTGCATATTTTCCTTGACATTATCGATAGTTATATGGATAATCCATATAGATGGTTGTATTTACAGGGATTGATATAACAGGCAAAGTGTTTTTGCCTGATAATCATATATATAATTAATATAAAATCAAGGAGGGTGGGACAAATGACAAAAACAGAAATCGTAGCAAAGGTAGCAGAAGAACTTAAGATTTCAAAAGTAGCAGCAGGTAAGGCATTTCAGACGATTATCGGCTGTATAGAGGGAGCACTGAAGAAAGGTGGGAAAACAACAATTATAGGATTCGGTACGTTTTCTGTCGCACAAAGAAGCGCAAGAAAGGGTAGAAATCCACGGACCGGCAAAGAGATCAAAATTGCCGCGAAGAAAGTGCCTAAGTTCTCCGCAGGAGCAGCGTTAAAGGCAGTGGTCAATGGTAAGGCAGCCGCAAAACCCGTAAAGAAAGCAGTAAAGAAACCAGCAGCCAAAGCAAAGAAGAAATAAACCACATAGAGCGGGCCTTCGGGCCCGCTTTTCTAGAAAAGCGGGCCCATACAGTTGTTTATTGGTAAATAAGTTGAGGTTTCCTTCCTTATTCGCGTTTCGCAGTTAGTGCCAGGGAAGAGGCGATGCAGGTCCGGTAGCAGTGTACAGAGAAGGTCAGGAACGTTAACATCCACAACAATAAAAATTTAAAGAAAATAACTTTTTCAGATCAGACTTTTCAGTATTTTATACGATTTGAATTCAACATCGAGATGAAAGGAGATAAAGCTTTCCATGATCTCCATGACTTCCCTCTCGAAACGCTTTGTCTCATCCGGAATATATACATCTGAAGGTCCTTTACTATCGCGGACCTCAAATGCTGAACTGTTACCGTTATTGCCGATTGAAATAAGCCTCGGGATAGTGCCCCCCGAATAGGTCCTGTGCGGGATAGCCCTTGAGCAGGCAGGACAGAGGATGCCTCCCCTTTCGCTTGAAAAATGAACTTTATGGTCATCAGTAATAAATTTGCCGCAATAGACGCAGCCAATAAAATTAGGCATATAACCCAATATTTCCAGTATTTTAAGCTCCTGGTGAAGAATGTCTTCATAGTCAAACTCATTATATTTCAGTCTTGCCAGTATATCCTTCAGTATATAAAAGAGGGCGGTATTCTTCTCCCGCTCCTTAGTAAGCCTGTCGGCAAACTCTACAAAAAAAGCGGCAACAGATACCTTTTTAAGACTTGTTTCCATACCGCTGCCGGTTTCTATAATATCGGCATTTTCTATTCTTACCATCCCCCTGGCCTGTTTTTCAAAATACTCGACATTTATATGATTAAAGGGTTCAAGGGTATTCATGAAGCGTTTCTGGCTTTTACCGGCACCTTTTGCAATTGCGGAAATCTTCCCGGATATCAGCGTAAAAAGCCGCATAATCTTATCCGACTCGCCGTATGCTCTTTTTGAAAGGATAATCGCTTCGTCTTTGTGCAGTCCCATAGTAAAAAGGGGTCAGCCCTTGACGTTGACGGAGTTGCCGCCGTCAATAATCAAAGGCCGGACCCCTACCCCCTTCCCCCTTCCCCGGTTATCTTTCCTGTTTTTATTCATCTTTCTATAATTTCTTTTTGCTTGTCCGGTTTAAATATGAACCTCGTATCCTCTATGGGCTGATTCACCTTTATGGATACAAACTCAATTGTGTTAACATTCCCTGTAAATTCATGAAGTTCTATTTTTTTAACCATGTTTTGTCTGTCTATCCAGACCTTTGCCGTCTTTATTGTGCTGTCTTTTTTAGGAATAAGTTCAAGCACTTCTGTATCCCCTGTCTTTTCATGATGTTTCAGGTTAAAAAGTTCATCTAATTTGGATACATCTTCTACAAGGTCCAGAAATGTACCATCAGTTTTATCTTTGCTCACCTTGTTTTTCTGCACAAAAGGTTTTTCATCTTCCCCCTGCCATATATACTTCCCGTCATAGAGGAAATACCTGCCTTTTGGTGATACATACTGCCAAAGAAAACCCTTATGTCTTTTGTAGAGAAATTTTCCTTCAAATGCCCTTTCCTTCTTCAAGCTCGAAATAACTATCTTCTGCTGGAACTGTGCATTCAGGGTGTTGATCTCCGCATATGTCTTTTCAATCGTATCAAAGGGAGAAGAATGCTTCACATCGGTTTTGACTTCAATTCCGCCTTGCGCAGCCGGAGTCTTAAGCGTTTCACCTGAAACACCTGTCACGAAAGTACATGAACAAAGTATCATAAACATCAATAAAATATAATTGCACTTAAATGGTCTCTTTTTCATTATTTTCTCAAAACTTCTCTCGGTTTAACCCCGTCAGAGGGGCCGACAACACCATCCCTTTCCATCCTCTCCACAATCCTGGCAGCCCTGTTGTATCCTATCCTGAACCTCCTCTGAACCATGCTTATAGATGCTTCCCCTTTATCCACAACAAACTCCACTGCTTCTTTGTATTTCTCGTCATCTATTTCTTCTTCCTCTCCCTTTTCATCCTTTTCCTCAAGTATCTCGGTCTGATATAAAGGCGTCGACTGTTCTTTCAGAAAACCGACGATTCTCTTTATCTCCCCTTCCGACACGAAGGGACCATGAATACGCTGAAGTTTGCTGAGTCCGGGACTCATAAAAAGCATGTCTCCGTATCCGAGCAGGCTTTCAGCACCGTTTGCATCAAGAATTGTCCTTGAATCCACCTTTGACGATACCTGGCATGAGATGCGGGCCGGAAAATTTGCCTTGATAATGCCTGTCAGCACATCTACCGATGGCCGTTGTGTAGCAAGAATCAGATGGATTCCGGACGCCCTGGCCATCTGCGCAAGTCTTGCGATATATTCCTCCACTTCCCTCGTAGAGACCATCATCAAATCGGCAAGCTCGTCTATGACAACAACAATATAGGGCAGTATATCATGTCCCTGCTCCCGCTCCAGCTTCGCCGTCTTTTGATTGTACTTCTCTATGCTCCGCACACCCATTTCCGCCATCATCGTGTATCTTCTCTCCATCTCATCTATGAGCCAATGCAAAGACGTCTTTGCATTTTTAGGGTTTGTAACAACAGGAAGAAGGAGGTGCGGTATGCCGTCATAGAAGGAGAGTTCAAGCATCTTCAGATCAATCATGAGAAACCTTACATTGACCGGCGTGGCTTTGTAAAGAATGCTGCATATCATGCTGTTGAGGGACACACTCTTACCGGAGCCGGTGGAACCGGCAACCAGTAGATGGGGCATCTTGGACAACTCTGCAACATATGGCTCGCCTGATATTGTCTTGCCCAGCGCAAGGGTCAGATAAGATTGAGATGAAATGAACTGTTCGGATTCGACAATCTCTCTGAAATATACCGTCTGACGTATTTTATTAGGTATTTCTATACCTACCACGGCTTTCCCCGGAATAGGCGCAATAATCCTTATTGACACAGCACTTAACGCCATTGCCAGGTCATCGGCAAGATTAGAAATTCTGCTTACCTTTATGCCCGGGGCAGGCTCAAATTCATACATGGTTATTACCGGACCGGGCTTTACCTCTGAAACCCTTCCGTTAATCCCGTAGTCCTTCAATTTTTTCTCAAGGATACTTGCATTGAGCTGTATACTCTCTTTGTCAATTTTTACTTCTTTCTTCTCTATGGCATCGAGTAGTGAAACATGCGGAAGCTTATAGGGGCCGATATCTTTAAAAAACTCAAAAGACTCCTGAACTGCTTTTTTCTCTATCACTGGCTCAGGCTTCTTTTCTTCCGCTACTTTGATCTCTTTCCTGTGCTCTACCGATTTTCTCCTTGCAATACGTATTTCGAGGAGGGAAAGCATCGGCGCCTGGACAATCAGAAAAATAGAAATCAGAAAGAGGATAACAGAAATAAGGTAACTGCCGAAATAGCTGAATAGATTCACCAGGGTTTTTTCAAGCAGAACACCGAGGAAACCGGAAAAGGGAATAACAACACCTTTGATCTGCAATCTTCCTACCAGGAGTTGTAAAATAACCGACATTGACAGAAATAGCAGTACAAGCCCCGATGAGAGCACAAGTATATGAGGAGGGTCTTTTTTTCTCAGGTAAAACACAGAAAACAGTAAAGTTATCGCAGGCAGGAGATAGCTCACCATCCCAAACAACTGGATAAGGATGTCCGTGATATAAGAGCCGACCTTCCCGCAAAGATTTTTTGCAGATCCTTCTGCAAGCGTATTAAAAGAGGGATCAAGAGGATAGTATGAAATCAGACTGACAAACAAAAATACAAAGATACCGAAAAGTCCGATGCCTAATATCTCCTTTTTAAACTCTCCAGACATACCTTTTTATCCTCTCAACAATTACTTAATTTTCTGCCGTCAGCTTTTCAATGGACGCTCTTACTTCATCCATTATCCTTGCCTTTTCCGAAGCTTTATCCCCGTTGATCAATACCGGTTTACCTATATTAACATATATTACCCCTTTTGCTTTAGGCATAAGACTATCCTTCGGCTGCAATCTGCTCGTCCCGATAATCCCTACGGGGATCACAGGAACACCGGCACGTAGAGCGAGCGAAAACACCCCTTTTTTAAAGGGGAGCAGTTTTCCGTCCTTACTTCGGGTGCCTTCAGGGAATATGATTATATTCATGCCTTCCCTGATTTTTTGCGCTGCATCGTTTATCGCTTTTAAACCTTCCCTCGCGTTTTCCCTGTCGAGGCTGACATAACCGGCTCTTTTCATGATCCACCCCACAAAAGGAATGGAAAAGAGTTGTCTCTTTGCAACCCATTTAAATAAAAAAGGAAGTGCAATATAGAGCACAAATATATCAAGTGCACTCTGATGATTACACATAATTATATAAGGCGGCTTCGAAAGATTTTCCGTTCCTTTTGACAAAACCTTAATGCCGCACATCTTCAGATGGAGAAAAGCCCAAAAGCATGAAAACTTGTGGATTACTATGCCTTTGTTGTCAAAGATAGAAGCTGCAAGGGCAATAGATGAGAGAAAAATAGTTGAACATATGAGGCTGATGGGAGCAATAATTCTCATCATTTTATTGATTTCTCAAGGTTATCGATAATATCTCCAGTTTCCGCCTTGATTTGTGCATCTATATCATAAGGGGATACACCCTGCTTATCAGCCTCCAGCACTTTTCCGTTATATCCCAGGCATCCGATGAGCGACAAACCGCCAAGGTTCTCCTTAATCAGGGTCAGGTCATCATCGTTCATCACCTTGTTTCCTACAATAAATATATTTTTTATCCCAAGGTCAGCAGCAAGTTTCTTAGTCTGGTATGCTGTCTGGAAACTTCTCTGACCGGGTTCCACAACAACGATAAGCGCATCAATGTAAGCTGTAGAACCCCTTCCAAGATGCTCAAGTCCTGCTTCCATATCCACAATCACGTATTCATCCCGCTCAATAAGTACATAGGAGAGCAGGCTCTTTAAAAGTACATTCTCTGCGCAAAAACAGCCGCCGCCGCCCTGAACGATATTGCCCAGAACAATTAACCTGACATTGCCTTTTTCAACGGAAAATTTGTCGGGTATGTCATCAACCATTGGGTTCAGTTTAAAAAATGAGCCATACTGTCCTTTTTTTGCGCCTGTCCGCTCTTCGATGAATTCTTCCATCTGTGCCAGCGGCACAGCCCCTTTCAATTCTTCTGATGTAAAACCTATAGCACTCCCCAGGTTAGAATCAGGGTCAGCATCTATTGCGAGCACCTTAAAACCACGTTCCCCCAGTGCCCTTGCCATTACCCCTGCAAGGGTTGTTTTCCCCACTCCGCCTTTACCTGATATGGCAATCTTCACAATGCACCACTCATTATTACTCCATAATTTTTATTTTGTATTATAGTTAATATCTGACTTGTTAGCAAACTATTTTACATCAGAAATACGAGCATATCTCACGTATAAATCCTAAACGTTGACTATTGACAGCCAAAGGCCCCGCCCGTTGAGTAAAACTCTTAGTAGTAAATGTATATATTGTGATATTTATATTACTGAACCTTAAGGCTCCGGTCTTCACTTTCAAAACTTCCTGCAAGTTTAGACAATCCTCGGGCCGCTTCTGATATCTCCTCAGAAAATTAGTTTATTTGCCTCTGGATACACGCTTTTTTCCCGGTTTTATTATTTTTTCTTCAAAACGCAGGCAGGCAATACCGGATGCAGCAAAGACTTCGAGAGAAGGCAATCTGGCAGATTTGAATTGAATTGCTTTGCACCCGTAAGGAAATTTCCTGTCCCAGGTTATATAATAGTGCCTGCAATTTTTACAATCGATATCCTTATTGTCCACAGATCTTCAACTCCCGGTATTTATTGAAATCCGATCAAGTATTTTTTTCACCCGCCCAATCTCCCCGCCTTGCAAGCGTACTTTTATGCCATGGGGGTGCCGTGGTGATTTAGTCAGGATATCCTTTACAACTCCTTCTGTCATTATCCCGGTGCGCTGATCTTTTTTCAGTACTATGGCAACCTTTATCCCCGGTGTTATATCAGACCGATTTGTTCCATCCATACGATTTCTCCCTTCCAAAAGATAATATACCGGCAACATCGAGGCAATTGCAAAGGTATTGTCGAAAGTATGATAATTTGGTACATAGAATTAAGTATAGACATATTTCTGCGGGAAGAAATTAGTGAAAATAAAAAAGGGATTTAAATGAAGGCAATTGCCTTTTTTGGTTCTTTCTCACATTAGAGTGGGTAACAATCAGATATGCTCGTCATGATATCTGATACCAATTCGGTTTCATGCATAGAACGAGGCGACGACGACGAGCTGACAGGCGGGCTGAAGGCCCGTCCGAGTTGAGCCGCAGGTTATATGTGGATGTCTCTCCCTAATATGTCAGCGCCTATAAAGTAATTAAATCCTGTTTTTCCGTCAGCAATCATTAACCTGGTCACAACAAATTTAATTATCTCAGACAGGTAATCGTGCTCAATATTGATAGTTTGAACCTCATTGTAAATAAAATGGATATTGCTTAAGAACCCTAAATTTTCTTTGCTTATGTCAACTATGACTATGTCATTCCCATCTATTTGGCATTTTGTGTTTGTTTTTTTTCTTTTGACCCGTCTTATTTCAAAAGAAGTAATGTTGTCTACTAACCTTTTTGTTGCAACAGGTTTTAATACTGTCAAGAGTTGTTCATATGATTCATCAAATTTGTCAACGTCAATAAAATTGGCGTATTTTTTATCTCTTAAGAAAGGTGGAAGATCGACTTCATTTAGTAGCAAAGGCAATATTACGACCCTTTTTTCAAAAAGCTCTTTTTGAATGGCAGCCTGAAGTTCTCTTTTTATCCATTGAGAACCTATGGAATTATTTGATAGAATGATGGCAAAGTAACTCATTTCATTAATGGCAGATCCAATCTTTTCTGAAAGTGAATCGCCTGTTTTTATTTCTGCTTCATCTATCCACACTTTGATGTCCTCTGCGGCAAGTTTAGAAGCTAAACTTGCCGCAAATGGCTTGTCTTTAGAACTGTGGCATAAAAAGACAGAAGACATTAATTCATTCCTTTCATGGTAGACATCTAATAATTAATATACTGCAAGCTGTAATTTCCTAAGATATTAGTATTTAATGCTAAATATGTCAATGGCATAAAACATTAAGCATGGGAAGACAATACTCGGAAAATCACACAGATACAATACATTTTTAAAACAGATGACGGGACAGGTTTTGTAATATAACATTAACATTCCGATGTTATATTCCATGCAGCAACTGCTATTTATTTTACTTCTTTTCACCTGTTGCTGCAGACCTGGCTTTTACTGTAAAAACATCGTTTGCAAAACCTGCAAATTCAATATAACTGCCCCTGGCAGCATACGCATCGCCTGTATCAAGCGCGCTATCATAGGTTGTTGTATCGTCGGGAGAGAATATGATTATTCTCCCCTGTTCAGGTTTTGTAAAACTTAAAACCATGCCTTCATTTGCTTTCAGCCACTCGTTATATCCATCCCTCCCTATTTTTATGGAATTCTCTCCGGTTTTCAGTGCAGCGGCGTTCTCTGCCGGACTATATAATATATCCGAAACCCATGCCCATGTGGCCCCATTCTTTTCAAAAAGGGTCAGTTCTGTCTGATCGCGGACAGAGTCAAAAGGCATGCCCGCGAATTCAGCGGAATCGATCTTTTTGACACCACCAAAAACCACATATCCAGGCAGGTCTTTATACAATAATGATTTTGCAAAATGCGATTCTACAGCCATAATCGATTCAAAAGGGGAAACGTTACGCCGCAGCCAAACCTTATCAGCCATATCGATCTTGAGACTTTGCGGTTTTTCTATCGGCTTTACTTTTTGCATTATGATCGTATCGATCCTGGCTATTGACGGACAGTTCACTAAATAGCCTTCTCCGTCTATGTTGGTAAAATAGTAACGGTTGCCTTTGGTATCATGGTAATAGCCATTATTATAGACAAGTGTGATTGCCGGTGTTTTCTCCTGTTCCTTGAAACTGTATAGGGTGGCGCTGTTTTTATCCGCATCAAACACTACCTGGCCTAATGCAACACCGCTGGCATAATAACCGCCATATGAAGCATAATCTTGCGGCAATTTCTGCGATTCCGGGGGAACCAGGACGGCCTTTTCTTCTTTGGAAATGAGCTTTTTCTCAACCAGTACCGCATCCAATATATGCAGTGCTATTTCCATCGCCCCACTTGCGGCTCCGGAAGCAATGACCGCAACAGATATTCTTTTATCGGGAGCTGTAAAAACCATGGAAGAGTAATTTCCAGTGCCGCCACTCTTGCCCAATATTTGAACCCCGGCTGCATCATACCGCGGAAGGCCTGTAAGGTCCCAGCCCAGCCCAAACGAAATTTCAGGATTTCTTAGCTTGCCCCGGAACGCTGAAGGCTGCGCCTTTTTCATCTCATCGAGAGATGCTTTCTTCAATAGTTTGTTTTCCGCAAAAGTATCCACAAAACGGCAGAGTTCCCTGGCAGTTGATGACAACCCGCCTGCGCCCAGCATCGAGAGTGTTTCAGGCGGATGAATTTTTCCGGTTGCAGGGTCATAATACAATGCTACAGACTTACCCTTGATCTCACCCACGCCCATACCGGTATTTCTCAGTCCCAACGGCCCAAATATTCTTTCATTAAGAAAAGTGATGTATTTTTTTCCGCTTACCCGTTCCACTATCATTTCTGCCAATGTAAACCCGTCATTGCAGTACACTGCCATTGCTCCCGGTGCATGTTTAAGATGTGCGCGGGCTAAAGTATTGATTGTTTCCTGCTTTATATTATTATCATACTTAAATCCAAAGGAATTAGAACCCTCAGTCCCTGGTAAGCCTGATACGTGGTTTAACAGCATTCTTACGGTGATCTTCTTATATCTGTCGTCAGCCATCTTGAATTCCGGAAGATAGTATATGACCGGCTTATCGAGCAAGACTTTGCCATCATCAACAAGCTGCATGATTGCAGTTGCAACATACACCTTGCTGATGGAGCCGATATTAAAGAGTGTAGACGTATCAACAGGAATACTCTTCTCTCTGTTTGCCATGCCAAAGCCTTCGGCATAAACGACTTTGCCATTGACTGTTATGGCAGTGGTAACGCTCCCGCATTTGCCGCTGTTTATGGCTTGCCATATTTCGCTGCGGGCTATGGTAACGGCGCTTTCATAGGGATTTTGTGTTTTAACCGTCTCGCCAGATGCAAGTGTGGAAACTATCATACAACACAGAAAAACTGCACTGATAATTCTGGTTTTTGACATTATTTTCTCCCTTTTTTGATTTGATACACTGCTTATGAATCCAATATTCCCCGGACCAGTTTGGAAATTTGAGTCATGTCGAATGGCTTCTGGATAAACCCGTGACATCCTTTATCCATAATCTGCTGTGCCTGACTGTTCAAACTATAGCCGCTGCTGAGGATTATCTTTGCCTTT
>JAPLKB010000037.1 GCA_026388275.1 Pseudomonadota bacterium | reverse complement strand
TACCTTCTTCTCTCAACTGATGTAATGATCTCTATCGGACTCATACGTCACCTTCCTCCTGATTATAGTAATAACTCTATGGCTATTACTACAACTTATTTTGGTTGTATGAGTGTCCGGCTAAAACGGGGGCTACTCCACTTACCATCGGCGACAAAACATCGCTTAATGAAAATACTATAAACCTTTTTCTTAAAACGGGAACTTCCCATATCCTCGCTATATCAGGTTTGCATGTTGGTATAATAACAGGGTTTTTCTATTTCATGCTTCGTTGGTTGCTGGGTAGATTCCGTACACTTAGACTCTCTGGAAGACATATAAAATATGCATCACTTATGACAATCCCCTTTCCATTTATATTTATGGTAATTTCCGGCTCAGGCGTATCAACAATCAGGGCAACCATTATGATAACGGTCTTCATGCTCTCCCTATTCTTTGAGAGACAGAGAGAGATCTTAAACACCATCGCCCTGAGCGCCCTCATCATTCTTCTCATATACCCTCACTCCCTCTTTATGCCGTCTTTCCAATTGTCTTTTATGAGTGTTCTTTTTATCGTGATAATCATGGGAAAAATATATCCTTATGTAAAACTTAAAAATACATACATCAAATGGCTTTTAACATCGGTTTTGACAACAGTGGCTGCAACCATCGGGACGCTGCCCATCGTTATATATCATTTTTACGGTATTAATCCTATTTGCATAATCCATAACCTGATCTCAATTCCTGCCATGTGCATGCTTTCCATACCTATGAGCTTTTCGGGTATGATATTGCCTTATGGCTCGTATTTATTGCGTCTTGCAGGAGAACTTATAAACCTGAACATTGCTGTTTTGAGCTACCTCGATTTTGGGTACATCTTTCCCGTTATAAGACCGAATCTTTTTGAAATGCTGTTATTCTACGCGCTCCTTCTTTGCATAATATTTTTTAAAAAAAAGATCGTCATAAGTCTCCTTGTTTTCATTGTAATTCCCATTACGATAATCCATATCGCTTTAGTCTGTAATGATAGGTACAACAACAAATTTTCTCTGAATTTTATAGATGTCGGGATTGGAGATGCCATTATTGTAGAAGCACCTAAGGGCATCAGGATACTTATTGACAGCGGAGGCGACTTCAGGGGCAATTTCGATACAGGCAGAGCTATCGTAGCACCAATTCTCCTGTCAAAAAAGATTCTCACATTAGATTATGTAATCAACACTCATCCGCATGGTGATCATGCAGGCGGACTTCCGTATATTTTGAACACCTTCAGGGTAAAGACTTTTGTTGCAGGAGGATATTATATAAACGATTCAGTGTTTATGGAAATCATCAAAATCGTAAAAAATAAAAATATCAATTTTCAGATGTGGAAACAGGGCAATAAAATCAGTATTAATAGTGATACACAGGTGCTTGTTATGAACCCTTGGCAGGATATTCCAATCGATAATCTGAACGATGCGTCCCTTGTTCTGAAATTTATATATAAAAATACCTCTTTTCTCCTTACGGGTGATATCGGATATGAGGTTGAGGAAAGGCTGATCTTATCGGGCATGCCCCTTTCGTCAAATATCATGAAAATACCTCACCATGGAAGCAAGCATTCAAGCAGCCTTCCTTTCCTGCATGCAGTGAAACCGGACATTGCAGTATTAAGTGCTGGAAGCGGGATAAAAGGGCTGCCATCAGAAGAAGCGATTGACAGGTATAGAATGCTCTCCATTCCAGTCTTGAGAACTGATAGAAATGGATTTATACAAATATGCTCTGATGGGAATAGAATTATCGATGTTAAACCACACCGGCAATAATCGGTTGTTAGGTGTTCCAATATTGGGTATAATATTAAAAATAGTAAAATAACGAGGAAAATTTATGAATAAAAACCAATATCCTTCAAGTTTTGAGATCTCTTTACCTGAAGAATTGCATACAAAACTGATAAATGCAACAAAACGCACAGGATGTACAGAAACAGATCTTATAGAACGTGCACTTCGCCGATTCCTGAATGATAAACAGACAAACTCCGCCGTTTATCTCTCTGCACCGATCAATGCGCTTGTAGAAGGGCTTTATGTAGAAAACACTACCATATCGGACATAAAAAAACACGGTGATTTTGGCCTTGGAACCTTTAATTATTTAGATGGCGAGATGGTTGTGCTTGACGGAAATTTCTATCAGGTACGGTCTGACGGGAATGTGTACAGCATTGATGATAATGAAAAATCACCTTTTGCTTGCGTGACCTTCTTTAATCCCGATACATTTGACGATATTGGCAATAGTGTTGATGCTTCTGAATTCTATGATTTTCTCAATAAGCTCATTCCATCTGAAAATATGCTCTATGCCATCCGTATTGACGGTATTTTCAATCATGTGAGAACAAGAGCAGTTCCGAAATCAGAAAATTACAGGCCTCTCGTGGAAGCAACAAAAAACCAGCCTGTTTTTGATTTCCACGATGTTGAGGGCTGTTTGGCAGGTTTCTATACACCACGATTTATGGAATCCCTTAATGCCCCGGGTTATCACCTTCATTTTCTCACTAAAGATCGGCAGCATGGCGGTCATTTGATCGAATGCGCCATGCAAAATGCCCGTATCGGCATTCAGCATGTACCGGAACTTGAGGTAGGGCTGCCTGTCACGCTTGACTACCTGACTGCTGATTTTACAAGGGATATCGGAAAGGATTTGGATAAAGCAGAAAAGTAAATACTAAATACATTGTAAAGGAAGAAAATTTATGGGCATAAAAGGGACGGCAAAGGCAAGGAACGGGGCTGAATTATTGGTGCAGTGTCTTGAGGAGCAAGGTGTCAAATATATTTTTGGTATCCCCGGAGCAAAAGTAGATTCAATATTTGATGTACTTGCAGATCATGGCCCAAGACTGATTTTGTGTCGCCATGAGCAGAACGCAGCCTTTATGGCAGGCATGTATGGTCTCCTGACCGGCACACCTGGTGTATGTCTTGTCACTTCCGGACCAGGAGTAACAAATCTTGCTACAGGGCTTTCTACAGCAACAACTGATGGGTATCCCCTTGTTGCTCTGGGAGGAAATGTAAGGCGCGGAATGAGACATATAAAAACACATCAATGTCTTGATAATGTGGCGGTTATGAAACCGGTTACAAAATATGCTGTCGAAATCTATGACGGGAATACTATACCTGAGGTTGTAGCAAATGCATTCCGTCAAAGCATGATGCCGCCATTGGGAGCAGCATTTATAAGTCTGCCCCAGGATGTTCTCACAGGACCTGTTGAAGCCGCTCCAATCAAAACAAATCAACCAGGGAGGGAGGGAACAGCGGGCACCGAACTTATTAAAAAAGCCGCTGAGATCATTAATAAAGCAAAAATGCCTGTTATCTTTGCAGGTGTATTTTCCAGCAGGCATGAAGTAACTGATTCGTTGAGAAGATTTTTAAACGAATATCCTGTGCCACTTGTTAATACATATCAGGCAGCAGGTGTCCTGCCCCGTGAGCTTTTTAACTGTTATGCCGGAAGTCTTGGATTATTCCAGAACCAGCCCGGTGACAGGCTTTTAAAAGAAGCGGATGTTGTTATAACTGTTGGATTCGATCCTGTTGAATATGACCCTGAAGTCTGGAACAAAAAAAGAAAAGGTATAATAATAAGTATTGATGAGCATAGTCCCGTTATTGACAGGTACTATCAACCGGAAATTGAGCTTCTTGGTGATATAGCAGCCAATGTCGATAAGCTTTCAAGGCATCTCATAACACGTTCCGATGACCCCACGGCACACTCTCTCGTGATGCAGGTTCAGGACTCATTGCTTGAAGCAAAACAACATGGTGCACAGGAATTAGGCTTTCCCATCCATCCCTTGCGGCTTATCTATGAACTTCGCAACCTTATAGGTGATGACGCAACTGTAGTTTGCGATATAGGATCTATTTATGTCTGGATGGCACGTTATTTTTCTATCTTCGAGCCGCACCGATTACTCTTCAGTAACGGACAGCAAACATTAGGAGTAGCCCTCCCCTGGGCAATTGCAACTACCTTTGCACGTCCAGGAGAAAAGGTAATCTCCATGTCAGGGGATGGAGGATTCTTGTTTTCAGCAATGGAGCTTGAAACAGCAGTGAGGGAAAAATGCAATTTTATTCACTTAGTCTGGCGGGACGGAAGCTATGATATGGTAAAAATACAGCAAAAACTCAAATATGGACGCTCCTTTGGTGTAGATTTCGGACAAATTGACCTTGTAAAATTTGCAGAAGCCTTCGGCGCGCAAGGACTGCGTATAAATAGTGCCAATGAAATAACTCCGGTGCTCTCAAAAGCTCTCAGTATGAGCGGTCCGGTCATTGTGGATATACCTATTGATTACAGCAATAATCAGTCCCTCTGTGAAGTTGTAAATGAGGATGTAGGGAATTAACAAGGTATGCGAAAAAGGCAATTTGCTACCAGATCAGCTAAAGGCTTGTGTACAAAGGGAAGTGTTTATGTATCTTTTCTTCAATATCGTTTATTATGATTTGCGCCAGGGCTAAGGGTTTTTGAGCCTCCTGCCAGCCCAGTGGTTCATATTCCATTCTTTCGAGATTTATCATGAAAAAGTTAGCTAACCTTGCCGGTCTCCAGGTAAGCATTGCATCTATCGTTTCCAAAACTGAATCTTCTGCTTCTATTCCCCCTTTTTCATATCCCCATTTAGCAAGCTGAATACAGTAAAGGGATGCAGGATCAGGTGTTATATTTTCTTTACCAAGCATTTCCTTTGCTTTTACATTAACGGGGATCCTATTCAATACCTCAATATCTGCCAACAATATTTCATTTTCTTCCATATTCACCTTTACTCGTCATCGTTTGAATCGAGCACTTCTCTTACCTTTTTGGAAAGTTCACCTATGCTGAAAGGTTTTTGTATGAATGTCTTGCAGCCTTGATTCATTATACCGGCTGCCTGACTGTTCAGGCTGTAGCCGCTCGACAAAATAACCTTTATGTCAGGATTGATTATCTTCATTATCTCAAAAGTCTCTCCGCCTCCCATATCCGGCATAATCATATCAAGGATAACAAGATCGATCTCATCTTTTTTTGACCTGTATATTTCGACAGCATCTTTGCCGCTGTACGCTGTGATGACTTTATAGTCAAGAGTTTCAAGAAGTTCCCTGCATACACTGATTACAGTATCTTCATCATCTACAATCAGGATAGTCTCACTTCCTTTGATAGTTTGAGCCGGTGTCTTTCTCCTCCTGGTTTCTTTTACCAGAGCGGGAAGATAGATACTAAACGTTGTCCCATGACCTTTTTCGCTATAAACATTAATAAACCCATTATGATTTTTGATAATGCCGTAGACAGACGCAAGACCGAGGCCCGAGCCCCTGCCCATTTCTTTCGTAGTAAAAAAAGGCTCAAAAATCCTTTCTTTCGTTTTCTCGTCCATTCCCGGTCCGGTATCTGTAACAGATATCTTTACATATTCTCCAGGTTTTACAGTATAAGGTATATAGCTTTCATCGAGACTGATATTTTTTGTTTCAATATAAAGATCGCCTCCGGCAGGCATTGCCTGCCAGGCATTTATAAAAAGATTAAACATTACCTGTTCCATTTGTCCACGGTCTACTTCAACAGTATAAATATCTCTTGCTTGTTTATTGTGTACTGTAATTTCCTTTTTTGTACGACGAAACATCATACAAGTTTTATGAATAATTTCATTTAAGTCAACCGGCTTAACTTCATATTTTCCACTTCTTGCAAATCCAAGCAGCTGTCTCGTCAGGTCGGCACCGCTTCTTACAAGATCCTCTATACTCTTTAATTTGTCATAATGAATATGGTTTTGTTCCATGCTATAAAGCATGAGCGATGTATATCCTTGTATCCCCATAAGAAGGTTGTTAAAATCATGGGCTATACCGCCGGCAAGAGTGCCTACTGCTTCCATTTTTTGTGATTGAATAATCTGGGATTCAAGTCGTTTATGTTCGGTAATATCTTCCTCAATACATTCAAAATAAAGCGTTTTACCGTAATCATCACGAACAGAACGCATATTCATTGAAAGCCATATTTTGCTTCTGTCCTTGCGATACTTCTGGATTTCATATCCTTTTAAAACACCCTGTGTCTCCAGTATTTTTATAAAACTTTTTTGGTCCTCCTGGTTCACATACGTATCTTGTCCAAAAATGTTAAAACTCTTAATCATTTCCTCAGGAGATTCAAAACCGTATATGCCGGCTAATGCTTTGTTTACATTAATGCATTTCCCTTTCGGGTCAATTTGAGCAAAACCTGCTACAGCATTTTCAAAAAAATTTCTATACGATTCTTCTGTTTGCCTTAGTCTTTCATCTGACAGGTCATGTCTGCGCGTCCCTGATTTTTTCATAGATAATCCCGTACCTTACCCCTTTAGTGCTTACAATCAAATTATTAAAGCCAAAATATACCATAATTTCTCTCAAAAAAATAATCCCCTGAAGCAAAATATCTTCTCTTCCTTTTTCCATACCCACTATAGCACTTCTATTGGAAGAATCCATGCTTTTCATCAAATCAATCAATGTATCAATCTTTTCTAAAGTGATTCTAAAGGCATGGATTTTATCTTTATCAAACACTTCAAGACCACGTAGAATTCCTGCCATGGTTGTTATTGTCCCACCTGTACCGATAAGACTGCATCCGCAGCCATCAAAAGGCAATTTGAGCAATAAATCCTTTACATAAGCTGCCAGCAAAGATAATTCATCGTCAGGCGGAGGGTCATGTTTGACGAACATTTCCGTGAGCTTACCAGCGCCTGCGCGCAAGGAGATAAAATTGAAAAACTCCTGACTGTTGCCTTTTATGATTTCCGTACTTCCGCCGCCTATGTCTACAACAATTACGTTTTCATCTTTTATTAATTCATCATTTTTCACAGAAAGATAAGTATAATGGGCTTCGTCATGCTCACTTATAACTCTGATGGTAAATTTAAGCTTTTCCCTGACCATTTTTAAAAAAACTTCTGCATTCTCTGCTTCCCTCAAAGCACTCGTACCTACACATAAAATTTCGCAAACATCGTTTTTGTCAACGATTTTTCTGTACTTTTCAAGGGCATAAAAAGTCCTTGTCATCGCTTCATCGCTGAGACATCCTTTTTCCTTAAGGTTCTCCCCAAGCCTTGTTATTGTGGAAATATCAAGGATATCCGATATGCCGTTACAGGATTGTGCAATAAGCAGCAATACAGCATTTGTTCCCACATCAATGGAAGCATATTTCATTTGACAACCTCATTTAAAAAAAATATCATAGCCTCTATGATTTCAGCCGGTATGATCACTTTTACAGACTTAAGCGGCATTTTTGCCTTCGGCTCAGGCCTTTTGTCATTTTTCAGCCCTTGCGTCTTGCCTCTGATCCCTTCTTACCTGATTTTTATCAGTGGAATAACGTTTGATAATTATACTGGACTTGAAACAAAAAAATACAGAAAAATTGTTCTTATACATTCTGTTGCTTTTACTGTTGGTTTTTCATTTGTTTTTATAGCTCTCGGATTATCCTCTTCCCTTATAGGGGGCATTCTGTCTGGATACCAGTCTTATATCATGAAAATAGGCGGCGTAATACTTGTAATTATGGGTCTTTTTTATCTGAATATTATAAATATACCTATTATGAACCAGGAAAAAATTATTCACCTTAAAGAAAAGCCGCTCGGCATTTTTGGTTCATTCATTGTAGGAATAACATTTTCTTTCGGCTGGACGCCGTGTATTGGTCCCGCACTTTCTTCCATACTGATCATTGCTTCGACTTCACAAAATATTTGGAAAGGCGTCTACCTTCTAAGCCTTTACTCCCTGGGGCTTGCCATTCCTTTTATCATATCGGCGCTCCTTTTTGACAGGCTTTTCATCTTTTTAAAAAGATTCGGATATTTAGTCAGATACTCAATGAAAATATTAGGCATACTTCTGATAATAATCGGCTTGATGCTCTTCACTTCTTATTTCAATACATTAAACCTTTGGGTAGGACAAATTTTTCCTTTTTAGTCACAGGTATTAATGACCTCCTGCAGAGCTTTAAGCTTGCAGTAATACATGGGCAAGATGCCGGGGCTTTTGTTCGAAACACAAAAGGGGCATGAACTTTACGGTGTATATGCCTTTGCAGTTTCAAATCACATATTTTCACAGAAGACAATGCTCAATTACGGTCTCAAAGATCGCGGCATTTAAATGAACCTCCCCGCAGCAGAGCTGCGAGGTATCAGGGGAATGGGGAACATGATTATTCCCCCCTCACCCTGCCATCTCCCTCAAGGGGCGAGGGAATTTGGTATTATATCCATTAATCCCCTGACCTATAAATCTTTCCTGCTATTATAATAATCTATAAGGCAGCGCTCTTTTTACCCACTCGCTCTGCGGATAGTCCTTTGCAAGCAGTTCATAGGCCTTCTTCAACCCTGCAATATCGTGGGCAACTTTCACCCCGCATACTGCACGGTAGTAAATTGCTTCAGGCGCGGCAAAACTTTGTGCATAATCATTCACTATCCTTTCAAGGTTTGGGGCAGCTTTATCATATTGTCTCAGATCAAAATTTGTCTTCACAATACCTAATAAAATTGTAGGGATGAATTCTTCAGGTGCAATAAAACCAATTGTTCTTGAATGCTCCTTGCCGTTGGCATCAAGTATAATCAGTGTCGGAGTCCACCGGAGCGTAAAATCTGTTGCCAGCGGTTCCGAGTCTGCTGGAATCCGTAACGGAATCACTTCTTTCATTATAAATTCTGCAACTGTCTTATCGGGATACGTGACCGCATCCATCTGTTTGCAGCCAATTCAGCCGGCATCAAAAAAATCGAGAAGAATCGGTTTGTTTTCTGACTTTGCACGTGCTGCTGCTTTGTCAATATCGGTTTCCCATAAAATTGAACTTGCCATAGCTTAACCTCCTTTTTGATTTATATTCATGAAACCTGCGGGCATCATGTTCTGGAACAGCCTATTATTCATTTTAATTTTTTCAGCGCCACGTTTGCAGCAATGAGGATGGGGTCCCAGACCGTGGCAAAGGGCGGGGCATAACCAAGATCAAGCCTTGCCACATCTTCTATGGTCATCCTTCCGTATAAACATGCAGCAAGAACATCTATCCTGTGTGCTACACCCTCTTCGCCAACCATCTGCGCTCCCAGCAGTTTTCCTGAGTCCCGGTCAACTACAAAAGATACGGTGATCGGCTTTCCCGAAGGATAAGCACTGCTTCTTGACCTCCCTTTTATTGTGGAGGTAAAAAAATTATAGCCTTCACGCTCTGCTTCCAATGGTGATAATCCTGTACGGGCTACTTCCAGGTCGAATACCCTGGTAACGGCAGTGCCTAATATACCATCAAAAATATTTTTCATACCTGCTGCATTTTCACCGGCAATACGCCCCTGTTTGTTTGCAGTAGTACCAAGGGGAATATAAGTCTTCTTCCCTGTCACCATATGCATAGTTTCTGTACAGTCGCCGGCAGCATATATGTCGGGTATATTCGTTCTCATGTACTCATCCACCCTGATGGCGCCGTTTACACCAAGCTCTATACCGGCATCCTTTGCAAGCTGCGTATTCGGACGGGTGCCTATGACAAGGAGCACTATGTCTGCATCAAATTCACCCTTATCCGTCAATACCTTTGTTATAGTCACGTTTTCGCCTGCAAACCCTTCAACTGAAGTTCCTTTGAAGAGCTTAACGCCTTTTGCAGCTAACTTTTCTTCCACAATACTGGTAATACTCGTATCCATGTTCCCCAAAACCCTGTCCATCTTTTCAATAACAGTCACTTCAAGTCCTCTTTTGTGGAGAGATTCGCACATCTCCATTCCGATATAGCCGCCCCCTACAATAATTGCCTTCATTTGTCTTTTTCCGGCGCCGAATTGATTTATATAGAGGCACTCCGGAGAACCTACGCAAACATGGAAGGAACCCCATTCATCGATGTATTTTTTTATCTCAATACCGTCGAGTAGTGTCCGTATTGTATAAACATGCTGGAGGTCAATACCGGGAAGGGGCGGTTTGATAGGAAGCCCTCCGGTGGCAATCACAAGTCTGTCATAGGCAAACTCTATTTCCTCTTCTTTGTCCAGGTTTTTTACATGTACTTTATGTGTGCCTGTATTAATGCCCAGAACCTCGTGGCGGGTAAGCACCCGGATACCCCGCTCTTCCGTTGCTACATTTGGTGTCAGCGAGATAAGCTGATTAAAATCCTTCACATCATCAGATATATAGTAGGGGAGGCTGCAAGCTCCATAAGAGATGAAATAATCCTTTTCAAGGACCACTGCCTCTGCTTCAGGCTTGATTCTTTTGTAGCTGCTTGCAGCGCTCATACCTGCTGCCACACCACCGATAATGATTAATCTTTCCTGTTCCATGGATTTGACTCCTTTCAAATGTTATTAATAAATCTGTATTCAGCTTCATAACCCATGCAAATCACAACATAAAATAATCCTCATCCCACTTTTAACCATTTCCTAATTTTAATATAAGACCGTTAAGTCATACTGTCACCCATACAGGATTAAAATTAAAAGCTATGCAGTTTATAATGCACATATGAGTCAAAAGAAAATAGCTTTTTTTGATATAGACAAAACCATCTACAACGGATATATGATTTTTCCGTTGGCTGAATACTTTCTTGAAGAAAATATTATTAAAAAGGATATTGTCGACTATCTTTATGAGGACCTGCGCTTGTATCGTTCAGAACAGATCGATTATGAAACCACTGTTGAAAATTTCAATATGCACTTTTCTTACGGATTAAAAAGTTATTCTCCCGGTTCCATTCTAAACGCAACATCTATTTTCCTGAAGACCAGGGAAAGCAACAATTTTTTCGCCTTCGCAGAACCACTCATAGAATTACTAAGGAAAACACATGATATATATTTCGTCACCGGAGAAGTACAATTTGTGGGTAAAGCAGTTTCAGACTTTTTCTCTGTACAGGGATACATTTCGTCGGAAATGGAAGTTGAAAACACCGTGTTCACCGGGAATATGAGCAAGTCTCTGGCAAAGAAAGAGGGAAAGAGGGCTGCGATTGAAGATCTTTTTAATGCATACCCTTACGAAAATTCCATGGCTTTTGGCGATTCAGAGGGGGATATCGACATGCTCAACATGGTTGCCCATGCTTTCTGCATAAACGCAACAGAAGGACTCAAAGAGGCAGCATTCTTAAAAAAATGGAATATAGTAACTCCTCTTTCAATTATAGAAGCAGTTAAAAAGGCATTGAACTAAACCGCTGCGCGGTGGCTCTCTCCAAGATAGTTCTTTTCGGTTCTTTTTCCTATAGCTTGTCTTAATATCACAATTCTTCCCTGTTACAAATAGCCTGCTTCAGGCGTACAATCTCCATATGTGCCGTTTTAACGGCAGTTAACCCATCCAAAGGAGGTTGTACCATACTACGGGCTATTGGGAAACAGAAACAGGAAGGAATATCTTGCTCTATGCCACAAAATCCTGGGGGTTAATGTCGAAGCTGAACATACTGTTCAAACCTGGCAGGAATTGCTCCTTGCTGTTACCGGCATAGACATTATGGAATGTCCTCTCTGTCACGGGAGGATGAGAAGAAAAGAGGTAATTCCGTCACAACAGTATAGAGGACCTCCATGAGGGTAAGTGCATGATGTCTCGGAAAATCATATTTCAAACCCCCTGTGAACCCTTTCATATGGATCACAATAATATTCTGTTGCAAAAATATCCTGTTTTGCTATATAGTTGTAAAAAACTATGGGGGGTTCAATTATTCAATCAGTTCTTCCCGGATTACAAACATCTCTCACTCTGCATAAATACACCGGGTCTATCCCTGATACGACAATATTAATACAAGAATCTGAACCATTGAAAACCCATAGTAAGTATAAGCGGTATAGTTCAACAGCTTTTTTCTGAAACTGGACTACAGCATCAGAAAAAAGCTTATACGTTAAGCACCGAAAAAAAATGAACCAAGAATATAGAAAAAAAGTGGCAGCCGCTCAGAAGATTCACGAGAGAGCAAGATATCTTAGAGGCCGATTTCTAAATTCGGTTGCGGTCATTGAGCGAGACATTGCCGTGATTCTCACGAAATACTTCCGCACGCAGGATGAGAATAAAAGAGCTTTGTTCTTTAACAAAGTTGCCGAAAGATTGTCTCTCAACAATAAGAAGGAAATACTCATCGATATTGTCAAGAATGACTACCCCAGATACTGGGAAGAAAACAAGCAATTCTTGATGGACCTACAGAAAATCCAAGAAGTTAGGAACAAACTAGCGCATTCTACTGTTGATGTCTCCGATGAAGCATTAGGAAGGCCCATTGAAGAAGGAATCGGCTTTGTTCAATGGGGGGAAGGTAGACCCATTACGGACACAGAGTTCGAAGACTGGGAACTCAGAGCAAGCATGGTCAGTTCGGCATTAGCTGACATCAAGACCCTATTACCGTTTAAAGAAAAACCAATTACCCATCAAGAGAACCAGAAAGATGATGGAGAGCAGGATATATAATGTGCCTAACCCGTTGCTGCACCGGACCTGCTCAAGCGCAGGCCGGTGAGCTTTTTGTTGGAACAAGATGATCGAAAATATCGATTTTATATCATTTCGTGCGATTACAGACATTATGTCTGTAGCATTTGCTACAACTGTTGTAGCAAAAAGTAAAATCTCTTTAAAGCCAATACAGGCTTTAGTTTGGAGAATTAAGTAATTTTTTCGTTCACTGTGAACGAAAGTATAGGATCCTTTTAAAAAATGTCTTTTATGGAGTACAGTAAGGCAAAAATGAAAATTCATAGAAATGTTGGGTTTTCATAGTACTGAAAGTTGAGATAAGAATAAAGACAAAAAAACAGAATAGAAGCTACAATAAAACAAAAACATGGAGAAGCAGATAGAGGCAAAAAAGTTTCAACAATGGAATCGTTGGAGCCAATCGGCAATAAAGCAGACTCAGGCTCAGCTTCGTGTTATACCCGGATGGAAACAAGATAATTCAAATACTTGGCTTTTTTTGTTATAATAATCTCTATGTTACATTCGATGAAGGAGGTAAGTTGATATGGCCATGGCTAATCAAAAGATGAAAGAGATAATAGAAGCTCAGCCTGATGATGCATCGTATGAGGAAATCATTCGTGAACTTGCATTTGAGCGAATGATTGAGAAGGGCTTAAATGACGCAAAGAATGAACGTGTCATATCAGACGAAACGATGAGACACCGGATTGCATCATGGCAGAAATAAGGTGGACATCTGAGGCTGAAATCTGGCTCCACGATATTCACGACTATATAGCGGCAGATAGCCCAAGCGCTGCCGCTAAGGTTTTAAAAGACATCTACGACAAAGCACGGGTATAACTTCAAGATCAGCTTCCATACTTTTTTGAACAGCGGGATGATCGAATTTATCGATAATGTTTCCTCTTCTACTGGGAACTGCAATACAGCCGAAGGTCTCATCGAGGCTGTACTGACTGTTGGTATTCTGAATATGAGCTAAAAGTTCAGCTCTTTTTCTCATCAGATGATTCCTTCTCCTCATAAGGTCTCTTGTTGCTCTCATCTTCTCCGGGTAAACATACGACTGAGGGATCATGCCTCCCCTTAAAAGAACAGCTATTTTCTGTGAATCAATCTTGTCGTTCTTTGCCTTGCCTCCATGGATTGCTTTCATATAAAGGGCATGACCTAATACGAAGGATATACCTTCTTTCTGACAGAGATCGGCTATCCAGTACCAGGCAAACATACATTTAACAGCAACAACCACATCTTCTCTGTATGGTTCAATAGCTTTGAGAAAGGCTTCTCTGTCCGTATCCATGTTCCGGTGAAGCTTTACCTCTCCTTTTTCATCAAGAATGCAGAGATACATTTTTCTTGCATGTAAATCGATACCACAGTAAAATTTGTGTTGACCTTTGTAAAAGTTCATAAGGCTTCCTCCTGTGTTGATAAGATTTGGTTCCTCGTAAGACCAATTTTACCATGTCTCGAGGAGGCCTTGAATAGTATCGAATTGATCCAGCCAATCGCCGAAGAATCCGGCTCTGGCTGATCACCATGTTAAGCATGGAAAATATAATAAATATGAGATAAGATAATTCACAATGCAATTTGAATGGGACCCGGAAAAAGCCGGAAGAAACTATAAAAAACATGGGATTGCTTTCGACGAAGCCGTTACAGTGTTTTACGATCCTTTATCTGCAACCTTCAATGATCCTGATCATTCTGTAAATGAACAGCGCTTTATAACCATTGGATTCTCTTCACAAAATAAGCTGCTTGTTGTTGCATACTCGGAGAGGAAAAAAAGTACACGTATTATAAGCTCAAGGCTTGCCACTGCGCAAGAGAGGAAAAAACATGAAAAATAAAAACAAGAAAAAAGACATCGACGAGTTACGTCCAGAATATGATTTCGACTATTCGAAAGCTGTCCGCGGAAAATACTACCATAGATTAATCGAAGAAGGTTCCAACGTGATTATTCTTGATCCTGATATAGCGAAGGCATTCCATGATTCTGCTTCAGTAAATAGTGCCCTGCGGTCTCTTCTGGAACTGACTCGTTCAACAAAACGCTTAACAAGACGTTCCAGCGAATCGGCCATAAAACCGGCCTCCCGGTGATGGCTGTGTTGGAGCCATATTATAGGAAAGAAATTCGTTTTAGGATCATTTTCGGCGATTACAGACACTGTGCTGTAGCATTTGCTCTCACAGTGAGAGCAAAAAGTTAAATCTCCGTAAAGCCAAGACAGGCTTTGGTTTGAACAATTAAGTATTATTGGTATTCACTGTGAATACCATCCTGGAAACCGTTTGATAAATGTCTTTTTTGGAGTACAGGACATCAAAGAAAAGAGGTTCTTGAAAATGGTGTGTTTTCTTCTTAATGAACCTCCCCGCAGCAGAGCTGCGTGGTATCAGAGGAATGGGGAACATGATTATCACCCCCCTCACCCTGCCCTCTCCCTCAAGGGGCGAGGGAATTTGGTCACCCCGAAGCAGAGCTTCGGGGAATCAATTGATTGAAAGTTTAGATAAGAATAAAGACAAAAAACTGAATAGAAGATATAATAAAACAAAAACATAGAGAAGCAGATAGAGGCAAAAAAGTTCCAACGAATCGAATCGTTGGTGCCAATCGGCAATAAAGCCTGCTTCTTGTTCAGCTTTTTATTGGGCGGCATAAAAGGGAAAGGAGCAAAACCGATGATCAGAGGAACGCTTGCAGTAACAATCCTTACAGCAGGTCTCTTGATAGCTGGATTATCGCAGGCATCGAGTATGTTCATAGAAACCCGGCACCTCATCGTAAGCGATGCCACCGGAAAATTGTCGAATGATCAACTGAAAAGCCTGGCCGATCAAGCACAAGCGATGTTGGAGCGCATTCTTGCATTCTGGTCTGCCGATTCCGGAATAGATCGATTTGAAAAAATACAGGTCGTTTTCGATGTTCCGCGCAGGGATGTCTATTCCAGTGTCTTTTACTGGGAAAAAAAGGATGATAGACGGATACGCATCGTTCGGGTCTTCAAATCTGAAGGATCGCCGCAAATGATGGCGCACAAACTTACAAGTGCAGTATTTCCCCAAAAGGATAAATTGATTCGTAATATGATGGGTATTCTTACAGAAGCACAGGTCGGGAATCCGTTAACCTTCCCTATGTGTGGATTCGGCAGCGAAGAATGGGTGTTGGCTCTCCTGGAAACGAAATCATACATTCCCCTTAACGAATTGGGACCTGATCATGAGTCATGGGGTATGAAAGACGCCGGAGAGGGCAAACTTTTGATTCTTGATAAAGCTAAACAACATAAGGCCTATGCTGAAACGGGGTCTTTCGGAAACTATTTGTATAAGACCTATGGAATCGACAAGATAAAGCGGCTGCAACGACTCTCCCATGAGAAGGATAGGCCGTGGCAGGATGTGTTCAGGATCAGTCTGCGGGAACTTGAGGGCAATTGGCTGAAGCATCTGCGGACGAATGGAGAAAGAAGAGAGGAAAATGTGTCGATCGTATTCAAGTTGTTTGAAAAAAACCCCGGCACAGCCTGCTCAGAGGCGCAGAAGCTTGCACCCGGGAAACAGTAGACCACCAGGGCCGTATGATTCAATTACTTACCGTGTTTTCCGCCCAACCGATCACTCCGGCAGACGGCTATGAGCCGCCGCTGAGTTCCGGCGTTATTAACCAAAGCAAGATATTAAAAAACGATTTGGGGTATTGTCAAAAGTTACATGAAAAATTGTTAAGAAGGTTGAGTAAAGATATGCCCTTACAAGTCATAATAAGGGGGAGGTAACAGGAAGTATGGGAAATGAAGAAATCCTTCTTCATTTCTGCCTGATTCACATAAACGTGTATGTGAATCAGGCTTGGGTGGTCAGCGGCATGGCAGGGATGTTTCAGATTCGGATGGGCTGTAATATGTCAGTGATTTTACAAATGCAGATGGGCTGTAAGCTTTGCAGGCCGTAATCGTACTGAACGTACGATGAAGGATCGCAAGGTGAAGCAGAGCGCGGGGCACCCACTTGTGGGTCATGAATATCCCAATCATGCCGCTGACCGACCAGGAGAAAAGAACTAATAAATGCTCCATAAACAAAACAATGTAATGATAACTTTTGACAAAACCAAAGCAATTCCGGGGAGGGAATAATGAATAATGCAGAATTAAAAAACAAGATTACTGAACTTAAGGAGGCATTGAATGATGGTCATTAAAACTTTAGCCAAAAGAACATCTGGAAAAATCATGTGTTTTGCTATGCTCGGCATTGTGTGTTTCATCTTCGCCCTCTCCGCTCCAGCGCTGTCGGCGGATGATTTTTCAGTCACCCTGCTTGGCACCGGGATGCCAGTACCCTCTCCTGACCGCTTCGGAAACAGCACCTTAATTGAAGCAGGGGGACAGCGGCTTGTGTTTGATATGGGGCGAGGCATCACTATCCGTCTGTGGCAGAAGCAGATTCCTCTCGGCAGCATCGATGCACATTTCCTTACACATCTGCACTCAGATCACATTAACGGTCTTTCTGACCTCTGGCTAAGTGGATGGATACAAACCCCCTTCGGTGGCCGGAAAAAACCTTTTTTAATCTATGGTCCTCCAGGAACAGAGAAAATGATGGCTAATCTATGGGAAGCATTCTCTGAAGACCGCCGCATTCGTCTCGAGGATGAAAAGAATCCTTTAGCAGGTATACAAGTGGATGCGCACGATTTTAAGCCGGGTGTCGTCTATGAAAAGAATGGTGTTGTTGTGACCGCCTTTGAGGTAGATCATGGCGATCTCGTTAAACCTTGCTACGGTTTCAAAATCACCTACAAAAACAACTCAGTAGTGATTTCGGGCGATACCCGATATAGTGTAAGCCTTGAGAAAGCGGCTCGCAGCGCTGACCTGCTCATCTGCGAAGTAGCTATGATTCCCGAAAAGCTCTTTGGCAAGTTCCCTGCGTATAAGGCAATATATGAACACCACATTTCGCCGGAATTGGCAGGGAAGTTGTTCACTGCTAGTCGGCCAAAACTGGCTGTTTACACACATCTAGTATTGTCAGGCCTTCCTAAGGAAGGCATTCCATTCCCTACACCGGAAGAACTGCTGGCTGCGACACGTAAGACCTACGATGGGCGCGTGGTGGTCGGTGCGGACCTCATGGGCTTCAAGATAGACGACACCGGCGTCTTGATCGTCGAGCCTCCCCGACGGTAGCGGAAAAAACCGTTCTTTGCCATCGGAATGATTGTCGTCGAAATCACGAGGACCAAACATCGGCAGCAAACCCGCATAACGACCTGGGCCAGCTAACTCGGCCATAGAGCGGCCTCGTGGCTGACCCAAGCATTATTATTAACCAAAGCAAGATATTAAAAAACCATGATTAGATCAAGGAGCAAAGATGAATATATGTTTTTTCGGAGTCGGAGGAGTGGGCGGTTACTATGGAACTCTTCTGACCAGGTATTTTAAAAAAACCGGCAAGGGCAATACATATTTTATAGCAAGAGGGAAACATAAAGATGCCATTTTAAAAAAAGGCTTACTTCTGAAAAAAGACGGCGGCAAAGAAGAGATTCTTGTTCAACCGTATTCTTGTTCAGACACCGTTAATAATTTGCCTGTTTTTGATATAGTTGTTGTAGCGGTTAAGGGTTACGATTTGGAAAGTGTTACAAAAGAAATTAACAAAATTACAGATAAAAACTCTATAGTTTTGCCCCTTTTAAACGGTGCTGATATCTACGAACGAATGCGACAGCATTTAAAGAAAGGTTATATTTTGCCATCCTGTTTATATTTGGGCACTCATATAGAATCCCCTGGTATCATTTTTCAAAAAGGCGGAAGTGGTCAAATATCAATTGGAAAAGATCCATCGCATCCTGATTTTTATCCTGAAAAACTAATTAATCTTTTTAAAAACGCCGGCATTTTGATTGATTTTTTTGAAGACGTGAATATTGAAATATGGAAAAAATATATTTTTATTGCACCTTTTGCTTTAGTAACAGCAACCTATAACAAAACAATCGGCGAGACAGCAAAAGATGAGAACCTCGGCATTCTTGTCAAAAATATTATGCAGGAAATTGCATTAATTGCAAAGGCTATCAAAATAGAACTTCCATCCGATATTATTGAAACATCCTTTTTAAAAGCCAACCAGTTTCCTTTTGAAACAAAAACATCATTTCAAAGAGATGTTGAAATGAAAGGCAGACAAAGCGAATGGGATTTGTTTGGAGGGACAGTCATACGATATGCTGAAAGATTTAATATTTCTGCTCATAACACAAAAACAACCCTTGAAAAATTATTGCGTGATTTGTAATTGTGCAACAGCCAAAATACAGGATAAACCCCGGAAGGATTTGGATATTTATTGAATTATAATTGTTTCCTACAAGGATTGTATAACTTTTCCTACAGAATAAAAAATTGTTTCATAGTAATATATTAAAATAGAAGATTGGTGCTATTTAATGGAAAATAAACTATCTTATTTACGGAACAGTACGCTGCATAAAACAGGAAAGATTCTCTATATGTTATTTAATACGGTATGTATGATCCTTCTTGCATACCAAATTTACCTTTGGCTCAAATCCGGTACCTGGGTAAGAATAGCTACTAATGTCATTGTACCCGGCTATTTAGCAAAATGGCCGGATTTTTCGGAATGGCGGGTCTTAGGCTCGATTTGGAATTGGATTCTTGATGTGGAACTTATATATACATTTTCGGTGTTTGCTATGATATTCTATTTTTTCCGCTTCATACCTGATAAGCAATCTAAACCAACAGACAATCCATCAATCACCGCAATCCAGGAGTAAAAACCTACGCAAAATTGTCAAAACAAAATTGTGGTTCCATTCCAAGAACTGTAGTTTTTGCGTTCTATCTGTTAATTCCTCAATGAAATTCTTTATCAAACCGTAATGGTATGTTACATTCTTGCAATTATATTATATCATTTGATAGGGCAGGATTATGGCAATTAGAAGATTTTTAGTCAAAAAACGTAGGATTCCAGAGTCATTCAATGTAGCGTTGATAGCTTTTATAACGGTTCTAATATCGTTTGCATGGCCCGTAACCGGTATGGCTATTGTTCCTGATCAACTCGTTATCGTGGTAAACAAAAGAGTACCGGAAAGTCTTCGATTAGCCCGGTATTACATGAAAGAACGGAATATACCACATCAAAACATAATTCAAGTAGATACTACACAGAAAGAACAGGTTGAAAGGGAAGAATACGAAAAGCACATAGCCGCACCGGTCCGAAGCTTCCTTACAGAAAATGATCCTGAAGGAAACAAATTCAAGTGTATTATCCTTATGTACGGAATTCCGTTACGCATTGGCCCTCCTAAACTATCATTAACAGAACAGTCTCTGGTTCTGAAACTACGGGTAGAAATCACTGAACTGAAGGAAAAAATCAATATATCAGACGCTAAAGACAAGCAAGGTATAAAAAAACTGAAGGAAAAACTTTCATCAACTGAAAAGGAACTTCGACAAGCGGCAAAAACTTCGTATGTCGCTTCCGTCGACTCAGAGATTGCCCTTGTAATGGAAAAAGAATACCCTCTTGAAGGATGGCTTCCAAACAGATATTTTGTCGGATTTATAGGAAAAGAGATCGCGAACATGCCAAAAAAAGTCATACCGGTGAGTCGCCTTGATGGTCCATCAGAAGATATTGTTTATCGTATTATTAATGACAGCATCGAGACCGAGAAAACCGGATTAACCGGCAAGGCATATTTTGATGCACGCTGGCCTGACAAAGGAGTTAAAAACCTTTCGGCATATCAAATCTATGACAGGTTAATACATAATGCAGCCTATCGCGTTGAATCCAGTAAAAAGATGCCTGTTGTACTGGATGAAAAGGAAAAACTTTTCCAACCCGGTGAGGCCCCTGATGCAGCCTTATACTGCGGCTGGTATAGCCTTGGAAAATATATTGATGCATTTACATGGGTTAAAGGCGCTGTGGGGTTCCATGTTGCCAGTTCTGAGTGCACAACTTTAAAATCAAAAACAAGCGAGGTGTGGTGCAAGGTTATGCTTGAAAAAGGGGTTGCTGCAACACTGGGACCGGTTGCAGAACCATACCTCCAGGCGTTTCCTTATCCTGATGTGTTTTTTGGCTGCTTACTCGACGGTCAATCGCTTATTGAATGCTATACTGCTTCAATACCTTTCTGGTCATGGCAGATGATATTGATCGGCGATCCCCTATATCGTCCCTTCAAACATCGATAAATATTTGAATAGGTCGGATCACCCTCTATGACTCAGGTTTTATCGAAGAAAGTATTGAAATAGTCAGGGACTTTCGCTTCAAAGATGAGTCTTTTACCACTGTGCGGATGGTTAAAAGTTAAATATTGTGAATGGAGGGCTAAAGGTCCATCAATCTTTCTTTTATTGCTATATTTATCATCATTGACTATCGGATAGCCTTTTTCGAAAAGATGGACACGAATCTGGTTCTTCTTACCTGTTAATAACTCTATTTCAAGCAAACTGAATCTATCAGTTTCCTTTATCACCTTATATTTTGTTATTGCCAACTTTCCTTTTTCAGGCTCCTTAACCGAAGAAACTTCGTAGTCATCGTTTTCAGCCAGATATGAGGTAATCGTTCCATTTTTTTCTGTTAAAACCCCATGAACCACTGCCAGATATTTTTTTACAACACTCCCCCATTGCTGCTTAAGATTTTCCATTGCTTCAAAGCTTTTTGCAAATACAAGAACTCCGGAAGTTTCACGATCCAGCCTGTGTACCACAAAAATTTGCCTGGACGATCTGGTACTGCCTCTGCGTATATAGTCAGTCAGAATCTGATGAGCTGTTTTCTGTTTTTCATAATTTGCTTTCACCGTCAGTAAACCTGAACTCTTATCAATGACAATAATATCCTGATCTTCGTAAAGAATGTGCAAACCCTGCGGTTTATGTCTAAAGGGTATTGGCTTAATAGCTTTCATAATTTAGCTAATCTCTCCATAATTTCAAATATATGCAACATGTTACTACATTCTCTTATCATATTCCATAGATAGCTGCAGAATTCATCCTTCCTGTGTATGTATACTAAGGCATGCCAAGGAATACTTAAGGGGATAATAATGAAAAGTTTTTTCTGATGTATAGGATTTTTCTGATAATAATGTTTTATTGCTTTTACAGTCACCATAATGAACCTCCCCGCAGCAGAGCTGCGAGGTATCAGAGGAATGGAGAACATGATTATTCCCCCTCACCCTGCCCTCTCCCACAAGGGGCGAGGGAATGTGGTCACCCTGAAGCAGGGCTTCGAGGAATCAATTGATTGACACAATTTTCGGCTAAATCTCTTAATTACGATGCTGACATCTTTAAGTTCATGTGCTATAAATAAATATGAAATCATATAAAATAATCCAGTTGTGGAGGTAAAATGGAAGAAAAAGAATTAAACGAACGATTCTATAAAACATTTGAAGCAATAATACCTATCCTTCAAGACGTGTACAAAGGGTTTTTTGCAGATAATCGGACCTTGTTAAAAGAATGTTTATCCAAATTCGAGCATATGCATGCCGCAATTTTACCATTTGTAGAAAAAGTATTTGCAGAAAAAGAAAAGGACGAAATCGAGATAAGGTACGTTAATCTGGTTCTCGCTTTTCAGCCGATAGCTTTAGCAATAACCAGTCTGATTAACAAAATGCTTATTAAAGTTGAGACCAACGTCCTTTTTAGCGATAAAGCGGTAAAGGAAATAAGAAGTCTCCTTGAAATTACTTACGTACAGTTCAGGGATGCTAAAGATTATGTTACTACCAATAATTCGCACCTGATGGATAACGTTGTAACAGCAAAAGAAAAACTGATTGAACTTGTTAACAATTATGATACTGTTCATCAAAACAGGCTCATAACAGGCGTTTGCATGCCCAAGGCATCTTATCTGTATATAGATTTCACCCATGCCTTAAAAAGAATTGCAGTGGGTCTTGCCAATTTCGTTGAAAAGATTTGATTCCAGGCACCCTTCATACAATGCCCTCTGAGAAAAAATAAAGAAACAGGGGGCTATAAAAAGTCAAGGACTCCGGCAAAGACGGAGTCCTTCCGATTCCAGTCATGACTATACTTGCCAACAGAGTTTATGGTATATTTACCATATAAATAAAATCTCTATAAAAAGGAATAGGAAATAAGCATGGGCAATGAACCGAACAAGATTATTTACTCCATGATCGGGGTAAGCAAATATTACGACAAAAAACCGGTTTTGAAAGATATCTATCTCTCCTATTTTTATGGAGCAAAGATCGGCGTTCTTGGCCTGAACGGGTCCGGAAAAAGCTCCCTTCTCCATATTCTGGCAGGATTGGACAAAGAATACAATGGTGAGACAGTGCTTGCTCCCGGCCACACCGTAGGACTCCTTGAACAGGAACCGAAACTGGATGACAAAAAAACAGTACGGGAGATTGTAGAAGAGGGTGTACAGGAAATAGTGGATTCTCTTAAAGAATTCGATTTAATTAATGAGAAATTCGCTGAACCAATGTCTGATGATGAAATGAATAAACTTATCGAGCGACAGGGTGGAGTGCAGGAGAAACTGGAAACAATGGATGCGTGGAACCTTGATTCGCGCCTTGAGATGGCCATGGATGCCCTGCGCTGTCCTTCGGGAGATACGCCGGTTAATATCCTCTCTGGAGGGGAAAAACGCCGTGTTGCTTTATGCAGACTGCTCCTAAAAAAACCTGATATCTTGCTTCTAGATGAGCCGACCAACCATCTTGACGCAGAGACAGTGGCATGGCTTGAGCACCATTTGCAAAATTATGCCGGCACTATCATTGCTGTGACTCATGACCGTTATTTCCTCGACAACGTGGCCGGATGGATACTGGAACTTGATAGAGGACAAGGAATCCCCTGGAAAGGAAATTATTCCTCCTGGTTGGAACAGAAGAAAAATCGTCTGCAACAGGAAGAAAAGACCGAGAGCGAGAGACAGAAGACCCTGCAACGCGAACTTGAGTGGATACACATGTCTCCCAAGGGACGCCACGCAAAAGCAAAGGCGCGTATCAATTCTTATGAGGCGCTCCTAAGTCGTGATGTCGAAAAAAGTTCAAAGGAACTGGAAATCTATATCCCACCAGGACCCAGGCTTGGTGATATCGTCATTGAGGCTAATAACGTACGTAAGGGATACGGCGACAACATTCTTACGGAAGATATGACCTTCACACTTCCTCCAGGTGGAATTATAGGGGTTATCGGACCGAATGGAGCAGGAAAGACTACCCTTTTTCGTATGATCACTGGTCAGGAAAAGCCTGATTCCGGCACTTTCAGGATAGGAGAAACCGTAAAGCTGGCATATGTAGATCAAAGCCGCGACGCCCTCGATCCGAATAAAACCATCTGGGAGGTTATTTCCGACGGAGATGATGTTGTTCAACTCGGCAAACGGCAGGTAAATTCTCGCGCCTATGTAGCCCGCTTCAATTTTTCCGGTACAGATCAGCAGAAAAAGGTTTCCATGATCTCAGGAGGTGAAAGAAATCGCGTCCATATGGCCCGCATGTTAAAGGAAGAAGCCAATGTCCTTCTCCTTGACGAACCCACCAATGACCTGGATGTAAATACCATGCGTGCCCTGGAAGAAGCATTGGAAAATTTTGCCGGTTGCGCTGTAGTCATTAGCCACGATAGGTGGTTCCTCGACCGTATTGCTACACACATGCTCGCTTTCGAGGGTGACAGCAAAGTGGTGTGGTTTGATGGAAATTATTCCGAGTACGAAGCTGACAGAAAGACCCGCCTCGGTCCTGCTGCAAATCAGCCCCATCGTATCAAATACAGACACCTGACCAGAGAGTAAATGTTTTGTGAATTTCTTCAGATTTTAGTTTTACTGTAAGGACGTACTCATCGGCTTATATCGGTTTAAACGGACGGCGTGGGCAATTTCGGGAAATGAACCTCCCCGCACCCCCTCACCCTGCCCTCTCCCTCAAGGGGCGAGGGAATGTGGTCACCCCGAAGCAGAACTTCGAGGAATCAATTGATTGATCTTAATCCCTGGCCTCCGGGCCAACGAAACAGACTGAACCTCGAAATCCCATGCCGGCACATCATAATATCTTAAAAGTTACTAAATAAAAATAGGTGGTTCATATGGAAAATATGAAGAAAAAAGCAATCTTTATAATTTCAATAATTTTATTTATTTCAATAATCCAGATTCTAACGTCGGGAACATGCTTTCCGGAAAGCAACATCCCGGCAGGTTTTGTAGACGTTCAAAAAGCAATTCCATCAATTGTCCTCGATATCAGATATTCCGGCCCGCATAATTTTGTCGGGGAAAAAGTTGACGGATATGATGCCTCCAAATGCTTTCTAACCGGAAAAACAGCAGAAGCCCTGTCTAAGATACAGAAAGAATTAATAGGATTTTCCCTCTCCCTGAAAATTTATGATTGTTATCGTCCACAGAGGGCGGTAAACCATTTCGTGAGATGGGCAAAGGAAATTGACAATACAAAAACCAAGGAAGAGTTCTACTCAACAGTAGACAAAGTAAACCTTTTCAAAGACGGATACATTGCGGCAAAATCAGGTCACAGCAGGGGCAGCACAGTTGATCTGACCATTGTCCCTTTACCTGTAACGGAACAGGAGTCTTATGCACCGGGACAGAGCCTCTTTGCATGTTTTCTGCCTGTTGATAAAAGATTCAAAGATAACAGTATCGACATGGGAACCGGTTTTGATTGTTTTCATGAATTGTCCCATCCAGGAAACAAACAAGTCGGATTGCAACAAAGGATTAACAGGATGCTCCTTAAAATACTGATGGAAAAAGAAGGCTTCAAAAATTATGATAAGGAATGGTGGCACTTTACGTTAAAAGACGAGCCCTTCCCTGCTACTTATTTTGATTTCGTAATTGAATAATACAGTTTACAATAATAGCTTCTACAATAAATTAATATATGTTAGCATGATGAGAAGAAAAAGGAGATTCCCATAAACAAACCAGTAAATCCCTTTTTAACGAGCACAAAGAGCAAGAGAGAATAAATCAATGATCCGGATTATTCCTTGCAGGTCATCGGAAGAAAATAATACGATTGTAATGATACAAGAGACCGTCATAGGGGGTATATTATGAAATTTAAAATATTTGTTGCCTTTGCTGTTTTTCTTCTCACTGCAAGCTTTGTACACGCAGCAAAAATTATAGTGGTATCAGGTCATCCTGAATACCCGCCTGTAATGTGGCAGGAAGGTGATAATATCGTTGGAGTGGGACCGGAAATCGTGAAGATGGCATTCGAGGAACTTGGTATTACTGTTGATTCAAAATACAAAGGTTCCTGGACACAGACCCAGGAAGGCGTCCAGAGGGGGGATGTTGATCTGTTGGCAGGTACTTACATAACAAAACAAAATGAATCATTAATGGACTATTCTATCCCGTATATGAAAGACCCTGTTGTTATTTTTGTAGCAAAAGGTAAAGCATTCCCTTATGAAAAGTGGGCTGACTTGATAGGAAAAAACGGAACAACTACGATTGGCGATAGTTTCGGAACGGAGTTTGATAAATTCATCGCCGAAAAACTGACAATTACCAGATATCGTAAAACTCAAGATAATTTTAATAAAATACTATCAGAGGAAGCAGATTATTTCATTTCAGGAATGTATTCTGGATTAATTGAGGCCGAGAAGCTCGGAATATCAGATAAAATTGAATATCTGCCGGTTTATGCATCATCAGAAACATTCTGCATTGCCATATCCAGGGAATCTAAATTTGTCCGATATATGCCGCAGATTAACAAAAAGATTGAGAAACTTGTCAAGGACGGCACAGTGGACAAACTCATTGACGAAAAAATGAAATATTACATAGAGGGGCTTAAGGGGAAAAGATAATTTCCTGCATCCCCTTTTTAAGGTATTTCTTGGCAAGATCTATATATAGTTGTTTTGCCATTCCCCAGTATTCTACATCTTTTGGGGCTATATTACGGATAACTTTTGCAGGGTTGCCTCCTGCCACAATACCGCCCTGTATAATCTGCCTCATTTTTACAACCGACCCCTCTGCAATAATGGTATTTTCACCTATCTCGGAATATATGCTTAAAACAGCCCCCATGCCTATTACGCTCAAACTTCCTATTTGTGCAGCATGAACAATTGCACCGTGGCCTATTGTAACCTTTTCCCCGATTTTGCAAAACTTATCCGGAGGCGCATGGACAATGACCCCTTCTTCTACTGCTGTGCCCGGGCCGATAAGGATAGAGCCATAATCACCGCGTAATATGGCACCATGACCAACATAGCAGTTATCTCCTATTTCTACACTGCCAATAACAAGGGCGTGTTTGCTCACATACGTATCCTTGCCGATATACGGTTCCTTTCCATCAAAACTATACAGCATAATATTTACCCCACCTATATTGAAATCATGTATTAATAGACATCTTCAGTAAAGAACGCTTATCGGCTCATACTTCGTTCCTTGTATTGCCGGGTAAATACCTGCCAGAATACCCACTGCTGTACTGATAATCAAAGAAAGTACGATATTTCCGAGATACAAAGAAAAGGGGAGTTTGCTAAAATAACTGACAATCATGGTAATCATGAACCCCACAGCCACACCTAAAACCCCACCAACCAGTGCCACAATAACCGACTCTGTGAGGAACTGAAATATAATATCTCTTTTCCTGGAACCGACAACCCTCCTAATCCCAATCTCCAGTTTTCGCTCGGATATGGAAAGGAGCATAATAGCAAAAATACCGAGTCCTCCTATTAAGAATGAAACAGTAGAAGCTATGATAGTAAGAATTGATACAAGTCGAATACCTTGCTCCTGGGTTTTTACAATATCATCCATAGTGTAAATAGAAAAATCGTCCTTTTGCTCCGGTTTCATATTGTGCAGATTCCTTACAAACATCTTTAGTTTGTCCTTCATCTCAACGAGGGAAATACCATCCTCCATTTGAAGATAAGCACCCTTAATGTAGTCCACATTGCTGTAACGCCTCATAAGGGTATTGAGCGGTATGTAAACCTGCAGATCCTGATCCTGTCCGGACAAATCAGTCCCTTTTTCATCCATTACGCCTATTATCTCTGTAGGCACCCTGTAGATAAGGATATACTTGCCAATCGGACTCTGTGACTGGAAAAGATTATCCAACACCTTGTATCCGACTATCGCCTTTTTCTCTGTATTAAGATCATCGTTATTCGTGAAATACCTGCCCATTATGAGATCTAAATTTCTTAGTTTAAATATCGCGTCTGTAGCCCCTGTAATACTCACAGTGAGCGTCTTGTCTTCATAGCGTGCAGGATAGGAAATATCAAAAAAAGGCACAGCTTCCACAATGCCCGAAAGGGATTCTTTGATCCTCTTCACATCTTCAAGTTTCAGTGTCTTCGAATCACCAAACTGATGCGCGCCTCCTCCTCCCACGCGCACAATCCCCGACCGGAGAATAATCAGATTTTTTCCAAATTTGCTGATTTCATTATCAATCTGTCTTTTCAGACCATCGCTGATATTGCCGAAGGCAACAAGACTCATAACCGCAAAAAGGATTCCGAGCAGTGCAAGTCCCATCCTTCCTTTGTGTATGACAAGATTTTGAAAGGCTATCTTTAGATAAAATTTGAATGAATAAATCATCCCCTTATTGCCTCTATAGGTTCAATCCTGCTCGCACGTAACGCCGGTTTGAGGCCGGAAAGCAAACCGGTTAGAAAGCTGAAGAAGAGGGCAAAAATAACGACCTTAAAGGAAAATAACATGGGAATATCAAAAAGCTTTTCGAAAGTCCCGCCAAGTATCACGCTGAGCAGGACACCTGCTATTCCACCCATTAAAGTAATTATTATCGATTCAAAGAGAAAGGAAAGCAGGATGCCCCTTCTCGTTGCCCCGTAAGCCCTTCTTATCCCAATATCCTTGCGCCGTTCCTGTATGGTCAAATAGAAAAGGTTAGCAAGGACAAAACCGCTGACAACAAGTGCCACTATTGCTGCTATACCCAGGAAAAGGAAAAGCTGGCCCGAGATGACCGTAACAAACTTCATGATGTCTTTAGAACTCCTTATAGTAAAATCGTCCTCTGCTGTCCCACGAAGACCATGATTGTTTCTGAGTACTGTTCTCACATCCTCAACGGTTTTGTCGATATCCCTGTTGGTCTTGAGCCTCATCATGCCCAGATATCGTTTTTCATTGGCAATCCTGCTCATTACCGTTGTTAATGGCATGATCACTCTGTCGTCAAGATTGGGGCCGCCCATGCCGCCGCCTTTTTCTTCAAGAACACCAATGACCTTTGTGGGAAGTTTACCCACAAGAATCGCCTTTCCAAGGGCATTTTCACCATGAAAGAGTTCATCGTATACCTTTGCTCCAATAACACAGACTGCTTCTGCATTGTCATAGTCTCCAATAGTAAATACAGAACCAAACTGAAAACCCCATGAAAAGGATTCAAAGTAATTCGTGGTAGAACCGACTACCTGGGTTTGCCATTTTTCCCCTTTATACTTCATCATAACATTCCTTACCTGATAAACCTTCATTAAGTCGTAGATTCCTTCTATCCTGTAAAGCGATTCTGCATCACGAAATGTTAAGCTGAGAGTCCTCACTCTTGCTGCCCGCTGCCTTTCCCCACCGCCAAAAACCATGATGGAATCCGGACCGAGCACTTCAAAAATATCATGAGCCTTCTTGTTGGCACCGTCAATTGTAGTAATAATAATGCAAATGGAAAGTATGCCGAGGGCAACACCGGCAAAAGAAAATATTACCCTCCCCCGGTAATAATATAGAATCTTAAATATTTCTTCGAGAAATTCTCTAAGTTGTGATATCTTGAGAGATAGCTCCATCCTCAATCCTTATCAGCCTGTTGCCGAAAGAGGCCAGCTTCGGGTCATGGGTAACAACAATAACAGTCTTTCCTTCTCCGTTGAGCATGCTAAACAGTTCCATAATTTCATTGCCGGTTTTAGAATCCAATGCACCGGTAGGTTCATCGGCAAGGATAAGGTCAGGATCGTTAATAAGCGCCCTCGCTATGGCAACCCGTTGCTGCTCACCGCCTGAAAGCTGGGAAGGCTTGTTGTGTATCCGCTCTTCAAGACCGAATTTTCCCAAAAGTTGCTTGGCCTTTTCACGGGGATGTTTTATCTGTTTTTCTGAATAAACTATGGGGATCAGGACATTCTCAATAGCATTCAAATAGGGAAGTAAAAAGAATTGTTGAAAAACAAAACCTATGTGCATATTTCTGAGTGCAGCAAGCCCCTCATCATTAAGGCCGTCAATGCTTGTGCCCATAAACTCGTACTCACCCTCTGTCTGTTTATCAAGAAGGCCTACTATATTCATCAGAGTAGTCTTGCCTGACCCTGAAACGCCCATGAGAATAATAAACTCACCCCGTCCGATCGCCAGGTCTATGCCTTTGAGGATAGGCAGTTCACGTTCTCCGATAAAATAACTCTTTTTTATATGCTTGAGGCTAATCACTTCTTTACGCCTGGAGTGCTGTTTGATTGAGCCTTTTTTGCAACAGGTATAACAATGCGTTCACCTTCGGCAATACCTGAAACAATCTCTGTAAAGCTATCATCCCTTATGCCGGGGGTCACTGTTCTGCGTTCAGGTTTTTCTTTGCCCTTGTCAACATATACAACGTTTTTCCCTTCCTCGAACCGGACAGCGTTATTCGGCACAACAAGCACATCCGTCTTCTCTTCAACAATAATACGAACATGGGTTGTCATCTCCGGTCTGAGGAGTGTCGTATCTTTCGGGTCTATCTTCACAATAGCAAGATAGTAGACGATGTTATCCTTTATTTCAGGCTGCGGATAAATCATGCTGATCTTTCCTGGAAATCTTTTATCACGATATGTATCTACCCAGTATTCTACTCTCACCCCTGTTTTTGTTCTTCCTATATCCGTCTCATCAACATAAATCCACATCTCAAGTTTGCTGGGATCGATAATCGTGATGAGAATCGCCGCAGAAAGGCCGGATACGACAGTTTCTCCTTCCTGCGTGGAGACCGTTGATACATAGCCTGAGATAGGAGCATATATTTTCGTATAACTCAGAGACACTTCAAGGGCTTTAAGTTTTTCAACAGCTTCATTTACCTTTGCTTTCCCCAGTTCTACCTGTGCTAAAGCTATATCCAGTTCCCTTTTAGCCTTATCCACGCTGTCCTTCGTCGTAAATTCCTTCTCCAAGAGTCTTGCCTCTCTTTCATAATTCAACTTGGCGTAGGCATATTGTGCATTCTTGGAATCCAGGTCTCTCTTCTGCTCTTCGATGAATGCCTGGTTATTCTTTACATTTGCGATGATCTCTCTGTCATCTATCTTCGCTATAAGTTCACCCTTTTTTACATAATCGCCTACCTGGTATCGCAGCTGTGTAAGTGTTCCCGTAGCCCTTGTCCCTACTTTTACAATCGCTCCAACCTGGGCTTTTATGATGCCTGTCTGTTCGGTAAAATATGTCACGTTCCCTTTTTTTGCTATGAATGTCTCACTTCTTGTTTTTTCCGATGTGCCTTTTTTGCCGGCAAAGTAGATTATTAACCCGCCTATGATCACAACCGCTATGATTAGCAGAACTATATTTTTTTTAGTCATTTTCATATCAGTTTTCACTCCAGTAAGATACTTTTTCAAGAAATGCCAGGGCATTATTCGATTTGTACATGGACATCACAAGATTTTCCTTTGCCTTTGCCAAATCTTTTTCAGCCTGAAGCAGCGTCAGTATATCACCTTTCCCGGCCTTATATTCCCCGAGAGCCTGATCAAAATTCGATGCAGCCTGCCGCAGGAGTTCACTGTACATCCTTATGTTCTCAAGGCTCAATTCATAATCCTTGTACGCTTTTATGATATCAAGCTTCACATTCCTCTTAATCTCTTCGAGTCTGTACTTTGCAGCCTGTATATCCTTTGATGCACCCTGCACGTTGTAGTACCGCCCTACCCCGTCAAAGAGGGGGAAAGTGAAATTGAGCATAAAAGTATCCTGTCTTCCTTCAGGAAAGAATGTTTTGTCCTGCCTTTGTTGTTGTATCTGTGCATCAATCTTCGGGAACCATTCGCTCCTTTTTTCGTTATACACCATGCCAAGTCTTTCCACTTCCTTTACCTGAGCAGCGACATCGGGTCTCTTACTGATAGCTCTCTGCACCAGTTCTTCATAATTCCCTTTAAATTTTGGGACTTCAAGCGATCCTTCTGCATCCTCTTTTTCACCAGGATCCATCAACAAAAGTGATTTTAAGTCTTCCAGTGCCTTGGCATAATCCGTCCTGGCATCAACTACATCGATCATGGCAGCAGTTGACTGCACTTCAGCCTGCAGCACATCGCTCTTCCTGTTAATCCCTTCCTCAAACCTTCCTTTTGTTAACTCGTATACTTTCCTTGATGTCTCATAGGCTTCCTGTCGTTTTTCAACAACAGTCTTTTTTCCAAGGGCTGAAAAAAAGGCATTTTTTACATTGTGGAGAACATCAACCTTTATTCCTTCTAATTTTTCCAACTCCCTGCCCATGAGTGAATAAGAACCTTTTCTTTGCGCGTACCGTAAGCCCCCGTCAAACAGTCTGTATGATACGCTTCCTGTTGCACCATAAGCATCCTGACCTGTTATGATTCCTGATCCTGTATTCTCCTTCGACATATTGTTTAAATATCGCGTATAGGAACCCTGGATATCAATCCTCGGCAAATATGGATCAATAGTCGATATATATGAATATTCCGTTCTTTTTACCGTCTCCTTCTGCTCTTTTATCGGAAGTGAAACACCCATTGCCTTTTGGACGGCTTCATCAAGAGTTATTGAAAATGCCTCTATAGGTATGAACAAAAAAACAGCGAAGGTACAAAATATTATTTTCATGAAGTTATAAGAACTTTTGCAATGTATATTAAATAAACAACATATTTTCAAAACCACCTCCGTACCTGTTCTCTCTGAATAGCTGAAAACCCCTTGTTCAGTTTATTTGGCAAATAATTTCGTGTCAATATAATAATAATATATAAATGTTAAAAGCAAATGTTATGCCGGAAAGCAACTTATTCGCAACTTAATGCAATTCCTGAAACCTTTTGTAAAGCTTGAAATGATAACCTGATTCCTGCAGGAAGTAAATGTCGAGAATGATAAAAACACTCCGACAATAATGTCGTTTTATTAATGCTAAACCGCCCTCTTTTGCACATTTTTATATTGCAATTTTTTTTCAAATATTTAATCATAGGAAATATTCCTGATTTAGACGGACAGGCTATGAAAACATTAGAATATCTTAAAATCACAATCCTTTGTGAAAATATCGTCAGTAAGATTTTCGGCATAGGCGAACATGGATTCTCTGCTTTTATAGAGACGGATATAGGCTCATATCTTTTTGATACAGGCTCAGGCCTCAGCATCCTGTACAATGCAGCAGCATTTAAAAAAGACTTGGGCAAGGTGAAAAAGATATTTTTGAGTCATGGACATTACGACCACACAGGAGGACTTATCAGTGTGCTTGATGTTGTCAGCCCCATTGATGTACACTGCCACCCTTCTGTGTTTGATGAAAAATTCAAAATATTAAAAAACAACGGGAAAGAATATAGAGAGTTTATAGGAATTCCGCAGAGACAAATTCTCCTTGAAACAAAAGGGATATCATTTAAATTTAGCAAGGACTTTCAGGAAATCGAAGGAGGTATCTTCCTTACAGGTGAGATTCCAAGATTAACGCATTTTGAAGAGACTGACAAAGCTCTTTTTGTTAAAAACGGTGCAGCTTACACAAATGATGATGTTATTGACGATCAGGCGCTTATCCTTTCCACAAAAAAAGGGGTGGTTGTTTTGCTTGGTTGTGCACACGCAGGAATAATAAACACTTTATGGCACATAGCAAAAAGCTTGAGAGTTGAAACTTTTTATGCTGTCATCGGCGGTACACACTTGGGGTCCCTTACTGAAGAGCAATTAATGTATTCGATAGACATACTAAAACAGATAGATATTAAGATATTGGGCGTTTCACATTGTACCGGTCTCCTTGCAGCACAAAAATTGTTCCATGAACTTGGAAATAAATGCACATACGCATCAGCAGGTAGTGTTTTTGAGTTTTCCTAACAAATTAAAGGCTAAAATAGGAGGTTATGAGTTTCGGGTTTGGAATTTATCTTCCAAATTCATAATTTCTAATTTTTAATTGCAAGGTATTGTCAGAAGTTGAATGAAAAATTAGCAGGAATAATGAACATTAACAAATATTTACAAGATAAAATTAGGTGAGGGAGAGCGAAGTATGGGAAATGAAGAAAGATTTCTTCATTTCCGCCGGATTAGCATCAGCGAGTAAAGACAGGTGCTAATCCGGCTTGAGTGGGCAACGGCATGTAAAAATCTTGCAGATGTGGATGGGCTGTAAGCTTTGCAGACCGCAAGCGTACTGAACGTACGCTGGAGGATCGCAAGGCGAAGCAGACCGCCGCAGATGAAAATTTTCGAACATGCCGTTGATTGACCAAGAGAAAAACCTGAAATAAAATGTGATAAAACAAAACAATGGAGTTGAAACTTTTGACCATACCAACAATTAAAACAGGAGGTTTTTAATGGAAGTAGTTCTGGAATCTTACAATGATGGGATATATACAATCACACTCAACAGACCGGAGAAAAAGAATGCCATGGATTTTGATCTGCTCAAGGGTCTTTACGATGCCATGCAAAGGGCCAATGACAAAGAGCCTCCATTTATCGTCATCAGAGGATCGGGGAAAGCCTTCTGCTCAGGCGGAGACCTTATTGCATTTAAGGAGGCTCAGGACGCAGAGGCTTTAATTGATGCTGAGGCAGCCTTACTTAATGAAAGTATAAAGCTGATACGGAGAACTGCTGCAATCGTTATTGCCGTTGTTGAGGGCGTTGCCGTCGGCGCCGGCTTCGGACTTTCATTGGCATGTGATCTGTCAATAGCCACCAAAAACACGATCATGAATATGGGATACAGAAGAATAGGGCTCACACCCGATGGCGGGGGAAGCATATTCCTGCCGAGGCTTATAGGGGCAAAAAAGTTTAACGAGCTGTATCTCTTCTCCCGTAATGTCAATATGGAACAAGCCCTGGAAATGGGTCTTGTGAATATGGTTTGTGAAGATGAGGAGCTTGAAGCTAAATTGGCCGAAACAATAAAAAATCTTAAGGCTCTTCCGATGGAAACTATTAAAAACTTCAAGGACCTTGTAAACAATGCTCTCTTTTTCGGGCTTTCCAACCACCTGGACAAGGAAAGATTCTATGTAGCTGAATTTGCATCTAAACCACTTTTCAAAGAGCGCATAGAAGGTTTTTTAAAGAAAAAATAAAAACCTGAAATACCCGACACCGTTGAGAATGACATATCCGGGATAAACTGCTATCATCTGAAGCCAGTAGCAGTTTATTTCACAAAAAAGCGTGAGAAGAAGCCTGGTTTTTTATGAACAGGTTCAGGCACAACAATAGTTCTGCCGTTAATAATGTCTGAAGGAAATTCATCAACAAGTTGAAAAGCTATGTCAGCGCCGACCAGATTTGCTGCAATGTCTCTTGCTGCTGACAGCACCGGTGGTCTCCCTGAAGCTGAGTGCGCATCCGAGGCAATAATATGAACCAAATGTGAGGTTAATAGCTCTTCGGAAAACCTCTTAATACTTCTGCCAAAGTCACCTGTCAGACTCATGGCCGTAAGCTGGACCAATCCTCCTTTTCCAATCCAGTCAAAGAGCACGTCCACATCTTCCTGAATAATGATATTTCTTTCAGGATGTGTAAAAACGGGCGTTATCCCCTTTGATTCCAACTTAAGTATCAATTCAAGAAAATTTGAAGCAATAAAACTCCCAGAAAATTCAATCATCAGATAGCGTTTATTATCGTTTACTGTTATTGCCTCGCCCTGCTCCAGCATCTCTTCAACATCAAAATATGTTCCGATATGGACATCTGTCCCGGGAAGTATATTGATAGGAATACTACATTCAATAAGCCTCTGGTTAAGAAGAGCCACTTCTGATAAAACATGTTCACGACTCATAAGGTATAAACCATTACCCGTATGCGGGGTAGCAACAATAGTTTTTATCCCGTCGTTGGCAGCTATTCGGCACATTTCGATGGACTCTTCCAAATCTCGCGCACCATCGTCTATACCGGGAAGAATATGGGTATGAAGGTCAATCACAGGTCATAATCCCTTAATTTATCATTTGGAAAATAAATTATTACATCAAATCCATATGACTGTACATAAAAATTAGTATCACTTAACTATTCATCTTGTATGACACGGTTTTTTTGATAGCTGATCTGATAAGATTTGCAGGTTTTTTTGAAAAAATCTCTTTTCTTTGATAAAGTTGTGTGAATTTTTTGATTCATCCAGTTGATGCGTACTTTCTAATAGTTTTTACACATACAACTCAAGCATAGAGACATTTCAGCGAATTTGATTTTAGTATTTAAAATGTTGTTTTCTGAAACTGACGGCAAATGCCTGATAACAGGAACATTGCAGCAGTATGTAACGCATCCAGCTTATCATAGGAAATCCGGGCAAGTGTCCTTATTGTGGCTCAAGACCTTCAGGCTACGGTGGCTTACAACTCATTCGGTTTCGGGAGGTATGAGAGAAGCATTGTTGAAGCTGAAAGAATAGAGTACTCCAGGAAAAAGTAACAAAACATCTCATGCACAACCCCATCGGCGACATAATGCTTTGCTGCAACCACTTATTTTCATATTTCCCTTGAATTGCAAAGACATAAATAGTAATCAATAAGGAATTGACGAGAGATTGCTGCATAAGCAGGAAAAAAGTTATGCGCAGAAAATAAAGAGGTATAAAAGGAATGGATGCCGGTAAGGAGTTTTTCAACATTTACAACCATGATTTTATACGTCTGGCCGCGGCTGTACCAGAAGTGAAGGTCGCGGACCCGGCTTTTAACGCGGAAAAAACCATAGCGTTGATGCGCAAGGCTGCCGAACAAAAAGCGATACTGGTTGTCTTTCCAGAACTGGGGCTCTCTGCTTACTCCTGTGACGATTTGTTCCACCAGCAGGCCCTTCTCTCCGCCTGTATGCAGGCACTGTCGGAGGTGCTCGTAGCAACACGCGACCTCCCTGTCATTGCCATCGTGGGTCTGCCTCTCAAAATAGACGACATGCTCTTCAACTGTGCGACTGTCATTTACCGGGGGCACATCCACGGGATAGTCCCCAAAACTTACCTGCCCAATTATCGGGAATTTTACGAGCTGCGGCAGTTTACACCCGGCGACCGTGCGCTGCGCGACAGCATTGCATTAATAGACCAGACCGACATTCCCTTCGGTAACAGGCTGCTCTTCAGGATTGATGACCAGCCTCTCTTCACCTTCTATATTGAAATATGCGAGGACCTCTGGGTGCCCATTCCACCGTCTTCTTACGCAGCACTGGCCGGAGCAACGGTTATTCTCAATCCTTCGGCCTCAAACGTGACCGTGACAAAGGATGACTATCGGAGACAACTCGTGGCGAACCAATCGGCGCGCTGCCTCGCTGCCTACATTTACACCGCTGCCGGTTTCGGCGAGTCCACCACAGACCTCGCCTGGGACGGTCAGGCCATTATCTATGAGAATGGCACCCGCATTGCAGAATCAATGCGTTTTTCCTACAGCTCCCAGATAGTGACCGGAGACATCGATCTCAACCGCTTAAGCCAGGAACGCATGAGACAGACCAGTTTCAGTCAGACCGCACAACGCCACCACAATGACCTTGCCCTATTCCGTACGATCCATCTGCAGGCAGACCTTCCCTGTCAGGAAAGACTCCTGATTGAACGCACCTACGAACGGTTTCCCTTTGTCCCAAGCGACAGGGCAGGACAGGATGATCGCTGCAAGGAGGTCTATGAAATCCAGGTGCAGGGGCTGGCAAAGAGACTTAAGTCAACGGACACAAAAAGGGTGGTCATCGGCGTTTCCGGGGGGCTTGATTCGACGCAGGCCCTCATCGTGTGCGCCCATGCAATGGATGTTTTAGAACTTCCGAGAACGAACATAGGTGCCTTAATCATGCCGGGGTTCGCAACAAGCTCCCGCACCCTCGATCAGGCACAACGGCTCACTACAGTGATAGGATGTGCAACCCGCGAGATCGACATCAAGCCGAGTTGTATGCAGATGTTCCGGGACATCGGCCATCCCTTTGCAGAAGGGCAGCCGGTTTACGACATTGCATTCGAGAACGTGCAGGCGGGCGAACGCACGAGCCATCTCTTCCGTTTTGCCAATTTGTATCAGGGACTGGTGGTGGGGACAAGTGATTTGAGCGAGTTGGCCTTGGGGTGGTCCACCTATGGCGTAGGAGACCATATGGCTCACTACCATGTAAACGCAAGTGTACCTAAGACACTCATTCAGTACCTTATCCACTGGGCGGCACAAAAGGGTTTTCTCGGCGACGAGGTAAACCGTGTGCTTTTTGATGTGCTCGGGACAACCATCAGCCCTGAACTCATACCCGGCAATAACGAAGATAAGCCTGAGCAGCACTCAGAACACGTCATAGGCCCTTATGAGCTCCAGGACTTTCATCTCTACTACATACTCCGCTTCGGCTTTCTGCCTGCAAAGGTTGCCTTTCTGGCCTGGTCTGCATGGCACGATAAAAACAGCGGCACATGGCCCAACATCCCGCAGGAAAGACAACACGAATACACCATTGGCGAAATCAAGAAATGGCTTAAGGTCTTCATCGAGCGTTTCTTCAAGTCAAGCCAGTATAAAAGAAGCTGTATAGCCAACTCACCCAAGGTCGGATCAGGCGGGTCTCTATCACCGAGAGGCGATTACCGCGCACCGAGCGACAGCGAGGCGACGCCCTGGCTTGCCGATCTTGACAACATCCCGGAGACTGATCAGGGATAGAACCGAACTACTTTTGTTACTGAATAGATTGTTAGAAGCAAAGAGGAAGGCTGGGGTTCAAGCCTTGCTTTTTTGTACCCATGACGCTGTTTATTAAACCAACATTTCTTTTGATAATTCACGATCAAGGTCAAAATGCCATATACTCGCTTTGAATTTGAAGTCAATATACTGCCTGTTTGACCTAAACAGCTGATAATAGGAATGAAGCAGTAACACAGGCAAAAACCACGCAGTGTGCATTCCAGGAAGAAAGCTGTTTTATATAAGTACACAAAAACCGGATGAACTATTTTTTTGACTTTGATCTGGATATCATAATATTGAAGTACTTTATATCTCATTTATAATTAATTTCTTTGATTTTTTTGTATCCATCGTTTAAAATCTACTAAAAAGATAAGGAGCTACTATGGAGATCAATTCCAGAAAAGAAAAGGATATACCCATTGTTTCAGTTAAGGGCAGAATTGATGCAGTTACTGCACCGGAATTTGAAAAAAATATGTCCGATCTTATCGCAAAAGGAGAGAACAATCTTATTGTTAATTTCGCTGATCTTGAGTACATAAGCAGCGCAGGTCTCCGCAGTATCCTTGCTACCGCAAAAAAATTAAAGGCAGAGGGAGGAAAAATGCTCTTTGCCGGATTACGGGGTCCGGTAGAAGAAGTTTTTAAAATATCCGGCTTTTATTCAATATTCAGTATATTTGACTCAGAAACAACGGCTTTAAATAATATTTGAAATGCGCATTTTTCCGCGTATCAAGCTGCCTGCCAAGCTCGAAAATCTTGAGCGTCTTGTAGAATTCGTTTCTGGTTGTGCCAACGAACATGGAATAGACCGAAAAAGAACCGTAGAAATCGAGATTTCAACTGAGGAAGCTCTCGTCAACATTTTCAATTATGCATATCAAGATACTGATGGAGATGTAAAGGTAGTCTGTAAGTCTGATGACAACGATAAATTCATGATAGAAATTGAAGATTCGGGTATACCTTTTAATGTGCTTTCTCTTAAAGAGCCTGATACAGATCTGGATATATCGGATCGGAAAATCGGAGGGCTTGGCATATTTCTCATGAGAAAACTGATGGACGATGTTCAATACAGGCGCGAAGAAGACAAGAATATATTGACGCTTGTTGTATTCAAATCAAGTGTTAACAAAGACAATCATGAAAATTAATAAACCGTTAATAGTACAGCTCAATTACGGGATTTTATTTCTGTTTATACACCGTTACACTCCACATTGAACTATTTTTCTCTTTGTTGACTCATCTTCCCTATTCTGTTACTCTATGTTACTATGGAAAAACAATCGGGTTGGATAAAAAAAACAAAAGAAGATGTAAAAGAGATATTTTCATTCTGCGAAGGATACAAAAGCTTTCTGGACAGTGCCAAAACAGAAAGGGAAGCAATAAATATTATTGAAAAACGCCTTACAGAAAATTCCTTTACAAACAATCCAGGCGATATAAGAACATTCAGTTTAAACAGAGGAAAGGCAGCAGTGGTATTTATAAGAGGGGAGGCACAGCTTTCTGACGGCCTCAACATTATTGCTGCCCACATAGACGCACCAAGGCTGGACCTCAAACAAAATCCTCTTTACGAGGACGCTGAGCTTGCGCTTTTACGCACCCATTATTATGGCGGCATAAAAAAATACCAGTGGGTAGCAATCCCGCTTTCAATACACGGAATTATCGTAAAGAAGGACGGAAGAAAAATCGAGCTTGCCATTGGTGAAGGCGAAGATGATCCTGTCTTTGTTATAGACGATCTGCTTCCTCATCTGTCAAGGAAGATACATGACGAAAAGAAAATGGCTGATGCAATTGAAGGTGAAAAGCTGACGCTCTTCTTCGGGAGTATGCCTGTCATCGGCATTGAAAAGGAAGGCATTAAAAGAGGCGTTCTTAAGTGTTTGAATGACCGTTACGGCATTATAGAAGAAGATTTTGTAAGCGCAGAGCTGGAGATTGTGCCGGCATTTAAAGCAAAGGATATTGGTATTGACAGAAGTATGATAGGAGCATATGGTCAGGATGACAGAGCCTGTGCTTATACGCTCCTCGAGGCACTGTGCAGTACATATAACCCCCGGCGTCCATGTCTTGCAATTTTTGCAGATAAAGAAGAGATCGGTTCTGAAGGCAACACGGGTATACAGTCTGCTTTTCTCCATATGACTCTCTATGATATCCTTGAAGGTATGGACATGAAGGCTGATGATACATATATTAGAAAAATGCTTTTTAAATCAAAGGCGCTTTCCGCTGATGTAAACGGTGCGCTTAATCCCACATACCAGGATGTCCATGAAAAACAGAATGCCTGCTACCTTGGCCGTGGTATATGCATTTCAAAATTTACCGGTCATGGCGGCAAGTCCGGCGCCAGCGATGCCAACGCAGAATATGTCGGTGAAATACGAAGTCTTTTTGATCGGGAAGACATAGTCTGGCAAACAGGTGAGATGGGGAAAATTGATGCAGGCGGCGGCGGCACAGTTGCAAAACATCTTGCAGTATACGGTATGGACATCATTGACTGCGGTACACCTGTGCTTGCCATGCATTCACCCTTTGAAATTTCAAACAAACTCGATATATACGAAACATTCAGGGCTTTTACAGTCTTTTTTAAATCATAAAATGGAGGCTTCAAAATAATTATGATGGAAACTGAAACATTAAAGATACCCGACACATTGCCCCTCCTCCCCGTAAGAGATATGGTCATGTATCCTTCCGTAATATTGCCACTTTTTGTCGGCAGGGATATGTCAATAAATGCAGTGGAAAAATCCCTATCCAAGGACAGACTTATCATCGTTGTTGCACAGAAGGATTTAACCGATGAAGACCCATTACCAGGAAGAATTTATTCTGTGGGCGTAGTTTCACAGATTATGCGTATGTTGAGGCTGCCTGACGGAAGGGTAAAGGTACTGATTCAGGGACTGAAAAAGGCAATTGTCAAAGAATATGTACAGGAAACCCCTACTTTTATTGTTCGTATCGAGACCATCGAGGAACCGCTTATCACGGAAATTACCCTTGAAATTGAAGCGCTCATGAGATACGTCAAGGAAGAAATGGAAAAGGTTGTCTCCATGGGCAGAATGGTGCCTCCCGATATACTGATGGTCCTCGATACAATAGACGAGCCAGGGAAGCTTTCAGATATTGCTGCTGCAAATCTTGGACTTACGGTGGAAAAGGCACAGGAAATACTTGAGATTATTGATCCAATTGCACGACTTAAAAAACTCTCCGAAATTCTCGGCAAAGAGATAGAACTTCTCAACATGCAGGCAAAGATACTCTCCCAGGCAAAAGATGAGATGACAAAAAGCCAGAGAGATTATTTTCTTCGGGAGCAGATGAAAGCGATAAAGAATGAACTTGGAGAAGCTGATGAAAGAACAGAAGAGATTGAGGACTTACAAAAACGGATAAAAAAAGCAAAGATGCCGAAAGATGTAGAAAAGGAAACAAAGAAGCAGCTTGAACGGCTCGATATGATGCATCCTGATGCCGTAGAATCATCAATGCTGCGGACATATATAGAATGGCTCGTGGAGCTTCCCTGGAGTGTGTCCACCAAGGACAACATCGAGATAAAGACAGCAAAAAAAGTGCTCGATGAGGATCATTACGATCTTGAAAAAGTCAAAGAAAGAATACTTGAATTCCTGAGCGTTATTAAGCTTAAAGGCGAGATAAAAGGCCCGATACTCTGTTTTGTGGGACCTCCGGGAGTTGGCAAAACATCTTTAGGCAAATCAATTGCACGTGCTATGGGCAGAAAATTTGTGAGGATTTCCCTGGGCGGTATGAAAGATGAAGCCGAAATAAGGGGGCACAGAAGAACATACGTTGGTTCCATGCCAGGCAGGATCATCCAGGGCTTGAAGCAGTCAGGAGCAAACAATCCTGTATTCATGATGGATGAGATTGATAAAATAGGTATGGATTTCAGAGGTGATCCGTCCAGTGCACTTCTTGAAGTTCTCGATCCTGAACAAAACAATGCTTTCAGTGACCACTACCTAAACCTGCCCTTCGACCTTTCTAAGGTTATGTTCATCACAACAGCAAACAGGGTTGACACTATTCCCTCCGCATTAAGGGACAGGATGGAGGTTATAGCGCTGTCAGGCTATACCGAGAAGGAGAAGCTGGCTATTGCAAAAAAGTACCTTGTCCCCAAACAGCTTAAAGAGAATGGTTTAAAAGAAAAGTACCTTGTCTTTGCCGATAATGCCATTACAAAAATCATCCTGGATTACACGAGGGAAGCAGGCCTAAGAAACCTTGAGAGGGAAATAGCGTCTATCGGGAGGAAGGCGGCAAAAAAAATTGCCGAAGGAAACAAGGAAAAAACCATAATTACCACAAGAAATCTTCATAAATACTCTGGTCCGATAAAATTTATCCCGGAAAGCGATTATGGACAGGATATTGCAGGTGTTGCAAGTGGCCTTGCCTGGACAGAATTCGGCGGAGATGTGCTATTTATTGAAGCATCCTGCCGGAAAGGTAAAAAAGACCTTCTTATCCTCACCGGTAATATGGGCGATGTAATGAAGGAATCCGCCCAGGCCGCACTGACTTACATAAAATCAAAAACAGAAATCCTTGGAATAAATCCGGAAGTATTTGACACTCTTGAAATGCATATTCATATTCCGCAGGGCGCAATCCCTAAAGACGGGCCTTCGGCAGGCATTACAATGGCAGTGGCAATGATTAGTGCCATTACAAATAAACCTCTTAACAGAAAAACTGCCATGACCGGCGAAATTACCCTCACAGGAAGGGTATTACCTATAGGCGGATTAAAAGAGAAGACCCTTGCTGCCTTGAGGTCAAGGATGGAAACGGTGATTATACCCGAGGAAAATATGAAAGATCTTATTGAAATTCCCGGATACATAAAAAATAAGTTAAAGTTCATACCGGTAAAAAATATGGATGATGTAGCAAAGATATTTTTCGGTGAATAAAAAGGGACGACCGGGTACCCGCTTGCGGGTGTCCCGGTGAACATAAACGTCAGTGTGATAAATAGCCCGCACAGCGGGCGAGAAGGGGAGGCTCCTATTTACCCGAGGGATGAAGGACGTTCAGTCGCTATACTCCTTCGGACGCAGGACGTAAATGCATTTACTTGCGTCCCAGCGTAAGCGGACGTCCAAGCGAACATAAGTGAGCGGACATCCTTCGTGCATACGGAAAGGAGGGGGGCGACCGGGTACCCGCTTGCGGGTGTCCTGGTGAACATAAACGTCAGTGTGATAAATAGCCCGCACAGCGGGCGAGAAGGGGAGGCTCCGACGGCTTAGCCGGTGGAGGGGGCGACGTGAGCCCCGGTAATTGCATGCAAGAAGCTTTATTCTATGATAAATTAGAAGGCAGGAAAGTTCAATGCAGGCTGTGCAGGCACAGATGCATTATTGCCAACGGCAAACGCGGGATATGCGCTGTCAGGGAAAACATACAGGGTATTCTGTATTCCCTCGTATATAATATGCCCTGCTCTTACCATGTTGACCCCATAGAAAAAAAACCCCTTTTTCACTGCTTCCCCGGTTCCAAGGCATTCTCCATTGCTACTGCAGGATGTAATTTTCAATGTCTTCACTGCCAGAACCATGAAATATCCCAGGCACCAAAGGATGGAGAAAACATTTCAGGTCAAATAATGACCCCGGAACAGGTTGTGGAACTTGCATTGCAGACAGGCTGCAGGAATATATCATACACATATACCGAGCCGACAATATTCTACGAATACGCCTTTGATATTGCAAAGCTTGCAAAGGAAAAAGGTATCTGCAACAGCTTCGTAACAAACGGATATATTGAGGAAGAGCCTCTTGTTGCAATCCGCCCGTATCTTGATGCTGCGAATATTGACCTTAAGGGATTCAGTGAAACATTTTACAGGAAAATTTGTGGTGCTAAACTATCCCGTGTCCTCGACTCGATAAAGCTATATAAAAAGCTTGGTATCTGGATAGAAATTACAACGCTCATCATCCCAGGGCACAATGACAGCGAAGCGGAATTAAAGGCTATAGCGCAATTTATTAAAAAGGAGCTTGGCGCTGAAACACCCTGGCATGTGAGCGCCTTTTACCCGACATACAAACTGCTCGATGCGCCGGGAACCCCACCAAAAGCCCTTCACAGGGCTCGTGAGATCGGTCTTGAAGAAGGACTCAGGTATGTCTATGAAGGCAATATCCCCGGATCGGAAGGTGAAAACACATACTGCTACAACTGCAGAAGACCTGTTATACTGCGATACGGCTTCAGCATTTCCGATTACCATATAAAGGACAGCGCCTGCCAGTTTTGCGGCGCTGTTATTGACGGTATAGGTTTATAGCTTATATTCCCAGCAACAATGCTATCCTGTAAGCTGCTATCCCCCCGCAATAAGAGATAAGAAGCATAGATACAAATGAAGTGGCAAACCACTTCCAACTGCCCATTTCCCTTTTCATTACAACAAAAGTAGGAGCACAAGGTATAAACAACATAAGAGTCACAAGAAAAGAAAGGGACGAAGCATGATTTATCACATTCGGCAGAACATCCATAAGACCATGTTCGCCCACACCATACAGGACAGCAAGGGTTGCAATAGCATTTTCTTTTGCAACTATACTTGAAAGAAGCGCAACAATCATCTTCCAATTAAGCCCAAGGGGAATTCCGACAGGTTCAATGAAACGCCCTAACAAGCCAAGTATGCTGTTTTCTATGTTTCTGCCGGGGAAGTTGGATATTATCCATATCAGAACTGAGAAACCAAGTATCACCGTACCTGCCTTTTTTATAAAAGACAGGGTTCTACTCCAAACAGCCATCGCTATTGTTCTGATATCAGGTTTATGGTAAAGGGGAAGCTCCATAATAAAAGGTATGGGAACATCTTTTAAAAAGAACCTGCTCATAATCATCCCGGTAAAACCAAGGGCAAGGAGATTCAGAGCAATGAGCGACCAGGAAACAACAAGGGCCTTTTCACCGAAAACAGCGGCGGCTATGAATGTCATAGTCGCAAGTCTTGCTGTGCACGGCACAAAAGGGGTGAGGAATATGGTAAGCATTCTCGCTCTTTTTGATTCAATAATCCTCGCTCCCATAATAGAGGGAACATTACACCCAAAACCAAGACACATAGGCAAAAAACTTTTCCCATGCAACCCTATGATATGCATAAATCTGTCCATAACAAAGGCTGCGCGTGCCATATAACCGATATCTTCAAGGAAAGCCATGGAAATAAAAAATATAACAAGAAGTGGAATAAAAGTGAGGACAGATCCTGCCCCCCCTATAATACCGTCTATAAGCAAACCCCTGATCCAGAAGGGTGCATTATGCAATGATGAATCAAAAAGCCTGCCGAAAGCACCTATGAATAATTCAAGCCATTTCTGGAGAGGATATCCGACCTTAAAGGTAAGTGTAAAAATTACAGCAAGTATACAAAGCAAAACAGGTATCCCGATAACAGGACGTGTAAGGGCATGGTCTATACGGTCTGTTATCAGCATCTGTCCTATTTTATATCTCGAAACAGCTGCACGTGTTATCTCCTCAATCCAGTCATACCTTCCTCCAACAACAGCACGCAAGGCATCTTCATGCTTAAGGAGGAGAAGCTCTATCTTATTCCATGTATCCGCAGGCAGAAGTTCCTTCATTTCTTCTAATGCTTCAGGGTCGCCTTCCATTAATTTTGTTGCAATCCATACATCAGGATGCGGCGGGGAAGCATGTTCACCTACAAGTTCATTAATTTGATGAAAGATAGTCCGATGGTCTTCAGAAATGTCGGGTATTCTCGGGTTATATGTTAACTCCCCTTTTGTAAGCTTGATTATTGTAGAGACGAGCTCCTTAATACCACGGTTCTTCTTGGCAATCATTTGTATAACGGGTATACGGAGAGACTTCTGCAGTATTTCCGTGTCTATTCGGATACCCTGCTCTTCTGCCACATCAATCATATTCACTGCAACTACAACAGGCGGACCGAGGATAAGAATCTCAGAGAGGAGATAGAGACTCCTGTCTAATGCAGACGCATTTGCAATAAGAACAATGACATCCGGATGTTCATGTATAATAAAATCCCTGGTAACCCTCTCCTCTTCCGATAAAGCACTGAGGCTATAAGTACCGGGAAGATCGACGATTCTTATGTCAAAATCTTCAGTTTCATGGACTCCTTCAAACTTTTCTACCGTTTTACCAGGCCAATTTCCTACATGCTGCGACAAACCGGTGAGAATATTAAAAACAGTAGACTTTCCTACATTAGGCTGGCCGGCAAGCGCCACAAGAAGAGATTTCCTTCCTTTGGCCGGTTCTGCATCAATATCCTGGCCATATAATTTTGCCACCAGTATTTTATCGGCCTGCCCTTTGCCGAGTGCAATCCTTGTATCCGAGGCAAGTACAATAATCAAACTGCCGGTGTTCCTGAGGATTTTGATTCTTGTACCAGGGACAATACCCATTCCGGCAAACCTGCTTACAAGACCCTTGCCACCGGTAAGTGAATAGACTATGCCCTCTTCGCCTTCCTCGAGTGATGTAATGGACAGCAGGTCATCATTCAATATTCATTTACCGGCCTTTCGTTTGCACATACAATCTGTAAATCTGTCTATAAATTTGGAGGGGCAGAGAATGAAAGACACCAGTTAAATTTATCCTCTTTTTCTCCATACTGTATTCCTGTTATCTCATCGTAAAGTTTTTGTGACAGCTCACCTATCTTCCTGTTATTAACAATAATAGTTTCTTCTCCATGTTTAACCTCGCCTACCGGTGAAATTACGGCTGCAGTACCAGTGCCGAACACCTCCTGCAACGAACCGTCTTTTGATGAAGAAATCAATTCATCTATCGATACACGACGTTCTTCAACTGTAATACCCCATTCTTTTGCAAGAGTTATCACCGAGTCTCTTGTAACCCCGGACAGAATTGTTCCTTCAAGAGAAGGTGTTACCAGTTTGTTGTCGATCAGAAAAAAGATATTCATGGTGCCCACTTCTTCAATAAACCTGTTCTCAACACCATCAAGCCATAACACCTGCGTGAACCCTTTATCCTGAGCTATCTGCGCAGGCAGCAAGCTGGCAGCATAATTGGCAGGAGTCTTTGCTTCCCCGAGGCCGCCCTGTGCAGCTCTGGTATATTCACCGGAAGTAATAAGCTTTACCGGATTAATCCCTTCCTTGTAATATGCACCAACCGGCGATGTGATGATTAAAAAGCTGTACGTTTCCGAGACTTTTACTCCAAGAAAATCATCAGTGGCAAAAATGAAGGGTCTGATATACAAAGCAGTCTCCTTGCTTTGAGGAACCCAGTGCCCGTCCAGTATAATAAGTCCTTCTATGGCCCGTATAAACAAATCGTATTCAACGGGTGGTATACAAAGCCTGAGGCAAGATCTGTTGAATCGTTCATGGTATTTTTCAGGACGGAATATATTGATCCTATCACCTGCATAGAATGCCTTTAGACCTTCAAAAACAATCTGTCCGTAATGGAGGGAACATATTGACGGCGAAATGCTGATGCTGCCGTAAGGAACTATTTGCGGAATATCCCATTTGCCGTTTTTGTAATCACAACTGAACATGTGGTCGGAAAAATGTTTGCCGAATCCTAAGTTATCAAAATTGACCTCATGTTTTCTGCTCTTTAAAGTTTTTGTAATTCTCATTTTATCATTACTCCTCTTCCTGTTTTATTAGCCTTTCCCCAGCACGACTGACATCGTTCAATGCTGTGGGGTGATGCAGGATCGCACCCTTATAATCAATGCCCAAATAGCTCAGCGTTTCATGCTTCGGAACGCTGATTGTCCTGAAGAATGCTTTGGCAGCCGCCTCCCCGCATTGAACGCCTATGTCCTTTGTCATCCCTCCGACAAGCAGCAGAAGACCCTTTCTTCCATGCTCGCCTTCCGGAATCGGTTTGCCGAGAAGATATTTTTCGCACCAGAAACACTGAAATCTGTCAATCATTATTTTTGTCTGTGCAGAAAGAGCAAAGAAGAAAATCGGGGATGAAAGTATAACCCTGTCTGCTGCCCTGACTGCATCATAAATTTCACTCATCTCATCATGTATCACACAAAGACCTGTCTCATCACAGCCGCCGCAGTTCTGACAAGGCTTTATATTCATGAGATTGAGTTTGAAAAGCTTCACTTCATGGCCTTCTTTGTATATCGGCTTCAAAGCCTCCTGAAGTAAAATATCGGAGTTGCCGTCAACCCTTGGACTTCCGTGAAAGGCCACTATTCTCAACATTCCTCACTATTTTTCAGCACAATAAATGAAACGTTTTATATATAGCGCTTTATCAATTTTCACGCATACAGGTATTTAAAAATTAATCTACCTTATAAAAAGCTACCTTTTTGGCGCCGCAAACCGGGCATACATCAGGCGCCTCGCCCTCAACCGTACAACCGCACACCTTGCATATGTAATATTCCGTCTCTACATTGCTGCCCAGTGTTTCAAGGGCTTTTTTATATAGTGCAGCATGGATCTTTTCAACCTCGTTGGCGATATGAAAACTTCTCACAGCTCCATTGTTGCCTTCTGATTTGGCTTCTTCAATCATGACCGGGTACATTTCCGTAAACTCATGTGTTTCACCGCTGATGGCCTCTGCAAGATTCTCTTTTGTGCTTTTAATGCCTTTAAGCTCTCTCAAATGATTATGCGCATGTACTGTTTCGGCTTCTGCTGCTGCTCTAAATAATCTCGCAGCCTGTTTATAGCCTTCTTCTTCGGCCTTTTTTGCAAAAGCAAGGTATTTCCTGTTCGCCTGAGATTCTCCTGCAAAAGCATCTTTTAAATTATTTTCTGTCTTAGACATGTTTATACCTCCAATATATTTTATTTGTACACTGCAAGCAGCTTACTGTTATTTCCGTAATACATATAATTATCTTACTCTTCAAACTTCTTGTGGTATTCCTTTACCTTTCCGGCAAATTCCTTTCCAAATTCGTAACACTTCTTTTCATCCTCTGAAGATGGTCTGTATTGTATCTGAATTCCGGGCTCCATCACCTCAACGCCAATCCGCTTGAACATCTCATAGGCTTCTTTTACTGCTCCGCCGCCCCATCCATAACTCCCGAATGCGGCCATAATCCTGTTTCTCGGTTTTAATCCGCCAAGATGATACAAAAGCCCTGCCACTGAAGGAAACATAACATTATTAATCGTGGGAACGCCTATTAAGCATCCTCTGGCTTTCCAGAGTTCTTTTACTGCTACACTCATCGGGGATTCTCTCAGCTTTATTACCTTGCAGTCAACTCCTTCATCTTTAATGCCGTCAACTATCGGGGCCATCATATGCTCTGTGCTGTGCCACATGGTATCATATATAACAGCCACCCTTAAATCTGCTTTACCGTCGGCCATGTCAAGATATTTCTGAATAATCTTTCCAGGGTCTTTCCTCCATATTATGCCATGGTCAGGCGCAATCATATCAATATCAAGATTGAGTTTCAGTATATCGCCTATTTTTGTCTTTATTAACTGCCCGAAGGGCATGAGGATATTGGAATAATAATCGGCTATTGCATCATCAAGTTCAAATTGGGAATTGCACTCAACAAATTCATCATCAAATCTGGACGCAGTTGCTATATGCTGCCCGAAGGCATCCTGCGATATAAGGAGCTTTGCCTCTTTAACATAGGTAACCATGGAATCAGGCCAGTGAAGCATGGGCGTTTCCAGAAATAACAGAGTGTATTTTCCTGTATTAAGAACATCACCGCTTTTTACAATTTTAAATCTCCACTTCGACGTATCAAAATACCTCTCAATACCTTTTTTTCCACGCTCCGTTATGTAAACCGTTGCATCAGGTATAAGCTTCATTATCATATCAAGACTGCTTGCATGATCAGGTTCTATATGGTTTACCACTATATTAACAACCTGGGACAGATCAACTATTTTACTTATATTTTCAATAGTTACGGAACAATAATCATGTTTTACCGTATCAATAAGTGTTGTCTGTTCATCTTTGATAAGGTAATTGTTATACGTTGTGCCGTTTTGCGTTATATATCCATGGAAATCCCTTATACCCCAGTCAATTGCCCCTACCCAATAAATATCTGGCTTAATCTCAACGGTTTTCATAAAACCTCCTTTAACAGACTATAAGTTATCTGTATTAAATTAAAAGAATACGCAAAGAATATCAAGATAAAATAAGCCTTGACATGCCTCATTATATTTTTTAAAACTTCAACGGATAAAGAATTCAATTATACACATGACAAAAGACCAAATAGACTCGAAAGGTTTTGTTGCAATTGTTATCCTCGCCATACTATGGGGGATAAACTATGCGGCAATTAAATTTTCAAATACAGGGCTCTCGCCCATTTTTACAACCTTTCTGCGTTCATTAATTGCGTCATTTTTGGGGATCATCTATTGTATTGTTGTCAGGCAACCGCTTTTTCATAGAGACATACTCCTGTTTCACGGTTTTATTACAGGCCTGCTTTTCGGTTTTGAATTTGTTTGTCTTTATCTCGGGATGCTCTACACCGACGCAGCAAGGGCAGCCGTGTTTGTATACCTTTCTCCATTTATTGTTGCCCTTGGAGCACACTTTTTCTTAAAAGAAAGACTCAATTTATTAAAGATTGTCGGTCTGATTCTTGCCTTTATCGGTGTTTATCTCGTTTTCAAGGATAAACCGCATACTTCAAATAAATTAATGCTGCTGGGCGACACTCTTGAGATTTTAGCAGCCATATTCTGGGGTGCAACAACCCTGTATATAAAGAAATATCTTGCCGGAAAAGTTCATCCTATAAATACGTTTCTCTACCAGTTTATATTTTCAATCCCGATAATGTTTGCATGCGCATACTTTATTGAGGACAAATGGATTTTTAATGTGAATGTTTATGTATTGGCATCCGTTGCATATCAGTCCGTCATAGTCGCCTTCGCATCTTATCTTGTCTGGTTTATGCTGATTCACACATATCCTGTGGCCAAACTTTCCGTTTTTACATTTCTCGCACCTGTTTTCGGCGTTCTTTTCGGTGCGATTATTTTGAAAGAAAAATTAACAACAGGCTTGATCCTGGGGCTTGTATGCGTCAGCATCGGTATTTTCTGCAATAATTACACAAAAAAATGAAAAAAAATAAGATTTTAACCATAGCAGGTTTCATTATAAGCATCCTTTTGCTTTATCTTTCTTTAAAAGATATTCAATTTCATGAAATAATTGAGACTTTAAAAAAGGCTGACCTGAAGTTAATATTTATCCCGACTTTAATTATTTTTTTTTCAGCATCACTCAGCGCATTCAAGTGGTCAAAAATATCCGGCAATAATGTAAGGTTCAGGGATACCTTTGTCGCTCTTATTATCGGACTCTTTGTAAACAATGTCCTGCCGGCAAGAATCGGTGAAATAGTAAGAGGCTACGTTTTATCTAAAAAAACCGGCGTTTCCTTTACTTTTGGCCTGTCTACCGTACTGATAGACAGATTTTTCGATCTTGCAGGCCTTTTGCTGATCGTATTGATATTTTTCCCGAAGCAGAGCCTGCCTCCGAAGGTTTCTCAAAGCCTGTTCATACTCGTTATACTGCTGATAGCATGCACAGTGACATTTATTATAATGAGCAGGGAGAAATTTACCGGCACTGTTATAAAAATGCTCGACAAGATAAAAAAACCCATTCTATTGAAATTTGCCCACAGGCTTATTGAAGTCAGCGAAAACATCAGGCGGATTAATTCACCCCTGAACATGATCTTTTACGTGGCAATATCCTTTTTACAGTGGTTTGGCATGAGCACTGCCTTATACTTTGCCATATTAACGCTCAATGTTTCCGTAAAGTTCATATATGTACCATTTATTTGCGCATTGCTCAACATGGGGCTTACCATACCCTCTTCTCCGGGTTATGTCGGCGTCTACCAGTTTCTGCTCGTATACATCCTCTCCATATTTAATATCCCGAAGCATGAAGGGTTTGCAGTTTCAATCCTCTTCCATGCATCCTGGTATATTCCTTATAATATATTGGGATTTATATTTCTGTTGAAAGAGCACCTGAGAATTAAAGATATGAAGGAATTAGATACAAAGAACATATAATTGAGGCCTTTTTACGAAAGTTCAAACCTAAGCTGTTTATTTTGAAGGGATAATCGTAATTTTTATTGATGCTGCGCCGCCGGCGCCAAAACCAATAAATTCTCCTGCTGAGTTGAAACTTACTGTTAATTCAACCTTACCAATACTATATCGGCTGCTCATAAGAGCAGATATTTCGTCACACATGGATGTTATCTCATCTTTTGCCCTCTGGAACCCTCTTTTCAAGGCAGCTGCTGAGACTGCTTTTTGCTGTTCCGGGGCCGCTGGTCTCTTATCGTCGGGTGCAAATCCCGGCTCCCGTTTTGGCCGATCAAAGGGGCGAAAAGGTTTTTCTTCCCTGCGTCCCTGAAAATCGCCGCTGCTTCGATATGCCTTCTCGGGCAGGTCTCTTGCTGTCCTTCCTGCTGGAATAAAATGCTCGGATGACTTTTCTTTACGACCCCGGAAACCGTCGCTGCTTCGATCTGACTTCTCAGACAGACCTCTTGGCGGTCTTTTCGATGGATTAAATGCTCCGGATTTACCTTCGTATCTATTTTTTGTATATGGTTTCGCCATGTTGATGTAGTATCGCTTATTAATGAACGTTTTGCAAGGCAATAAGTTGGGTTATTCAGGTTCGTGCTTGTTTTTTTGTCAATAGGGCAGCTTTATTTCTTGCGCCTACAGCTGAATGGCCTGTATGAACAAGACAGCCAAGAATTACATTTGAAAGCAAGCATATTCATGAACTTCGAGAATCGTCAGATGTAAAAATCTAAAGAACGTAACGTATCCTTGTTGCTATTATATTACAGTAATTGTAGTAATTAACCTACTTAAATTGTATTACATATCCTACAGACAAATAAATACAGTTGTTATATTTTGTTATATAATTATGATAAAGTAAACTCATCCGCGATGGTGGGGCGGAAAGCCACGGGGCTTGAATCACAAAGACAGCCGAGCCGCCAGGTGATACCAGCGAGAATATTGAAAGAAACTCATTCATAAGGAGATGGTATGAAAAAATTTATTGTTTTGTTGCTTTTAGCGTTGCTGCTCCCCGTGGGTGTAGCAGTGGCTGCCCAAGTGCAATGGTTAGACAATGGACATTATTACGAGAGAGTCGATGGAAGCTTTACGTGGGCTGATGCTAATACTGATGCGAATGGCAAGTCTTACCTTGGATTGCAGGGGCATCTCGTAACCATTACATCAGCTGAAGAAAATCTATTCCTTACCAACGATGCGAATCTCGGCGATGGGAATTCGAATCTGCTTCATTCCCACTGGACCGGCGGGTTTCAACCCCCTGGTTCGACTGAGCCTGACGGAGGATGGTCCTGGGTAACAGGTGAAGCATTCAGCTATAGCAACTGGGAATTAGGAGAACCGAATGATTCGGGGGCGACTGAAGACCGTATCATCTTTGATCATGGAATCCATTCGGATGGGAAAGCGTGGAACGACTTAACCGGCACAGTGGCTACTGCTGGTTATGTGGTGGAATACGAAAGCACTGCCGTTCCCCTTCCTTCTGCATTTCTTCTTTTTGCCCCTGGTCTTGCCGGTCTTGCAGCAATAAGGAGAAGATTCACAAAGTAATCATAAACGATCAGCTATCGAGGCAGGGTCTAAATGGCCCTGCCTTTTTTATTCGTCTGATTTTCTCCCCTTCTACTTTTAGACGAACAGTCTCAACTTTAAATTTGTCGAACTTTCTTTTTCCCTCTGCCATACACACCTCCTGGTTTATTGTAATACCTAGGCCTTTCAGTGTGTCCACTGTCTTGTGGAAGATCACAAACAATCATAAGAAAGTGGGCGAGAGGAAAAACTAAAAAACATTTGTCTCTCACAGAGATCACAGAGTTCACGTAGAAAGGCCGGATAAAAGTTTGTGAATATTTTAAATTTTTTTGTAAAAATATTCTTGAAAATATTATTTGAATTAGTGTATCTATTAGAATACATGTTTATAAATTAAAGCACATCTTTGTAAACACATCTTTGGTCGGGACATCTTAAGTTAAATCATAAAAAGCAGTGAATAGTGAATAGTGAATGGAAAACTGATTCACAGAATGAACATACATATGCCTCTAAAAGACAAAATTAGGGAGAGGTAGAAAATAGAAATAAAAATGAAGAAACTCACCC
>JAPLKB010000036.1 GCA_026388275.1 Pseudomonadota bacterium | reverse complement strand
GTTGTTGGCAAGCAATCGGAGCGACGAGCAACTGAGAAAACTCATAGGCGTGGACACTTTCCGGTATTTAAAGACCGAGGAACTAAGGGAACTGGTGGGTACGCAGTTCTGTGACGCGTGCTTTACCGGAAAGTACCCTTTTCCGGTCTAAATGGTATCTCAATGACAAGATCCCTTACTCCGCACACTGGTGGCCGGGGGATTAAGGTTACCAAAACAGCCGCCATTTTACTTTTATATAATACAGGCAGCAACACAACGATGTGTGATTAATGATCAATGATCTTCTTTTAAAAAGATATGATATGTCTCTAAGACGAAGGTGTCTTTAACCCGATGACGGATTAAAGACATTTTTTTTATTTAACTCAACAACAAAATTGGAGGTGCAGTAATGAAAAAAACCGTACTATTTCTATTTCTATTTTTATTTGTCGCAATAACTGGCCTTGTAATTGCCGAAGAAACAAAGCCTTCCACGGCACCAGCAACGGAAACACAGGCCGCCCCCTCAGCACAAGCCCCTGTTGCAGCGCCATCTCTTCCAAAGGCGGACACAGGTGATACTGCCTGGATGCTCATAGCGACAGCCCTTGTCATGCTTATGACTCCAGGGCTTGCTTTTTTTTACGGCGGCATGGTAGGACGCAAAAATGTGCTTACCATTCTCATACAATGCTTCATTCTCCTTTCCATCATCAGCATACAATGGGTGCTCTACGGCTACAGCCTTGCCTTCGGGCCGGGTAAGGGTTTTTGGGGCGGTTTTGACTGGATCGGCCTCACAGGTGTCGGTCTTGAGCCTTTCAAGGATTATTCGGCAACAATCCCCCATCAATTGTTTATGGTATATCAGATGATGTTTGCCGTCATAACACCGGCGCTCATCATCGGCGCCTTTGCAGAGAGGATGAAATTTTCCGCCTTTGTCATCATCATGATCCTCTGGGCAACCTTCGTGTATGATCCTGTCTGTCACTGGGTCTGGGGTGTAGGTGGATGGCTCAGGGAGATGGGCGCCCTCGATTTTGCCGGTGGTACTGTCGTTCATATCAATGCCGGTATTGCAGCACTCCTGACTGCCATTTTAATTAAAAGACGAAAAGGCTTTGACCACAAAGCCATATTGCCTCACAACCTCCCTTTCACTGTTCTGGGCACAGCGCTTCTCTGGTTCGGGTGGTTCGGATTTAATGCAGGAAGTGCTCTTGCTGCCAACGGACTGGCCGTAAATGCCTTCGTAGTTACCAATACTGCTGCGGCTGCAGCAGGTCTGACCTGGGCTCTCATAGACTGGATATTTAACGATAAGCCGACTATGCTCGGCACTGCAACAGGTGCAGTTGCAGGTCTTGTTGCAATTACACCCGCGGCAGGCTTTGTAAGCGCCCTCTCGGCCATTGCAATCGGCGTCTGTGTGAGTATATTCTGTTTTATCGCAGTGTCTTGGATAAAACCAAAATTTGGCTATGATGATGCACTGGATGTTTTCGGTGTTCACTGTGTCGGCGGAATCTGGGGTGCCCTTGCCACAGGTCTCTTTGCCTCCAAAGCAATAAACCCGGACGGTGCAAACGGGCTCTTCTTCGGAAACCCGAAACAGTTCCTGATTCAGTTGCTTGCCGTACTGGTAACAGTCTTATACAGCCTTGTAGTGACCTACATCATATACAAACTCGTTGACATGGTCATAAAAGTCAGGGTTCCGGAAAGAGACGAGAATCTGGGTCTCGACCTTACTCAGCATCACGAAAATGCCTACACGGTTATTGAATAGGAGGAAATAATATGAAACTTATCATTGCAATCATAAAACCGGACAGATTGGAGGCAGTAAAAGAGGAGCTTTACAAGTCTGACGTAAACCTCATGACAGTCAATGAAGTTCTTGGTCACGGCAGGCAGATGGGTGTCACGGAAGTTTACAGGGGTGCAAAGGAGATGGGAAATCTTTTGAGGAAGATACGCCTTGAGATAGCGGTAAACGAAACATTTGTCGAAAAGACGATCAATGCCATCATCAAAGGCGCTCAAACCGGTGAAGTGGGGGACGGTAAAATATTTGTCCTTGATCTGGCCGAATGCATACGCATCCGCACGGAAGAGCGAGGAAGTGGAGCTATCGGCTAAAAGAATCGTTCAATGTCCGGTATACAACATTATTAAAAAATCCGGCCAATTCTCACTGACATCCGCCTTACAAAGGAAACAACAGTGGGAATTGGCTCATCAAATTCTTACCTTCCATAAAAAGTTCTATTCTTTCAAGAAAAACGCTGTCCTTAATAAGACATAGTTACCAAAATAGATTGTTGTTTACTCGTACCTACGGAAAGACCGCACAAAGGCGTGCAGGTTGTCGCACACTCTCAACGACCACGAGGGAAACTCAACAGCGCAGTTCAAATCAGTCAAAGAATACAGACTGGAGAGCTAAGTTCTTAGCCCAAAATAGATAAAGGTGGATTATTTCGTCAGCCAGGCGAGCCTGTAATTCAGCCCTGAGATCCTTGATGAAATCTCTTAAGATGCTGTGACGGGATATTCCTTTAGAGTCTATAAGAAAAGCGGAGGTGCATGTTGAAGAAATTTGTAGCTGTAGTATTATTGTTAGGTTTGATATTTACAGGGACCTGTTTTGCCGAAGATCCAAACCAGGCGTCAGGGGCAGCGCAGAACACTCAATCTGATATACAATCAAAGTCACAGGTGGATACGGGGGACACTGCATGGATATTGGTATCCATTGCTTTTGTTATGTTGATGACTCCCGGACTCGCTTTCTTCTATGGAGGAATGGTGAGGCGAAAAAACGTGCTTGGCGTATTTATGCAATGTTTTATTGTCCTCGGAGTAATTACAGCCCAATGGATTTTTTACGGGTATAGTCTTTCCTTTGCGCCGGGAAAAGGTTTCTGGGGCGGGCTTGCGTGGCTCGGCCTGAACAATGTAGGTGCTGCCCCCTTTAAAGATTATGCGGCCACTATTCCCCATGAGGCCTTCATGATCTTTCAGGCCATGTTTGCCATCATTACACCGGCTTTGATCATCGGTGCCTTTGCAGAAAGGATGAGATTTTCCGCTTTTCTGATTTTTACCGTACTATGGGCAACTTTTGTATATGATCCCATTTGTCATTGGGTATGGGGTGTAGGAGGATGGCTCAGGGATATGGGAGCCCTCGATTTTGCCGGCGGTACAGTTGTTCATATAAATGCCGGTATGGCAGCCCTTGTAACTGCTCTGGTCATTGGAAAGAGAAAGGGTTATAATAACAGACCTGTACCACCCCATAATCTTCCCTTCACTGTTCTGGGCGCGGCGCTTCTCTGGTTCGGGTGGTTCGGCTTCAACGCAGGGAGCGCCCTCGGCGCAAATGGACTTGCAGTACATGCTCTTGTGGTAACCCATACTGCTGCGGCTATTGCCGGAATAACCTGGGCCTCTCTTGAATGGATATTTAATGAAAAACCAACCATATTCGGCACCATTACCGGCTCCATAGCAGGCCTCGCAACGATTACTCCAGCTTCAGGTTTTGTCACGGTTTTCGCTGCTGTAGTTATCGGTTTTGCTGCGAGCGTGGTGTGCTATGTCTCTGTAGCAATTGTAAAGCCCAAACTCGGGTACGACGATTCCCTCGATGCCTTCGGTGTTCATGGCATAGGTGGTATTCTGGGGACCCTCGCTGTGGGACTCTTTGCATCCAAGGCCGTAAATCCGGCTGGCGCGGATGGATTATTCTATGGAAACCCCAAACAGTTTCTTGTTCAGTTGATAGCTGTGGTGGTGATAGGTGTATACAGCTTTGTGGTAAGCTACATTATCTACAAAATTGTCGACCTGTTTATGAAGGTAAGGGTAACGGAGAGGGATGAGATTATAGGTCTCGACCTGACCCAACATCACGAAAATGCATATACAGTCATCGAATAGGAGGAAACAATTATGAAACTTATCATTGCAATCATAAAACCGGACAGATTGGAAGCAGTAAAAGAAGAGCTTTATAAGGCTGACATAAACCTCATGACAGTAAATGAAGTTCTTGGTCACGGCAGACAAATGGGTGTCACAGAAGTTTACAGGGGCGCAAAGGAGATGGGAAATCTTTTGAGGAAGATACGTCTTGAGATAGCAGTAAACGAGAATTTTGTCGAGCCAACGATCAAAGCAATTATTAAGGGCGCTCATACCGGCGAAGTAGGAGACGGCAAGATATTTGTCCTTGATCTGGCCGAATGCATACGTATCCGCACAGAAGAACGTGGAGGAGAAGCAATAGGATAGCTGTCTTTTCATTCGGAAATAGGATGCGCAAAGTATGATCTTTGTGTCCAGGACACAACAAACGCAGAAGGATTCAAGGCCATACAATTCAGACAATGTACCCTATTTTAAAATATGTTTTAGCTTTTCCAGCGCCTCTTCTCTGATATCCCCTCTTTCTTTCGCCATATCCAGCGCTACAAGGGAAAGTGATTTGTAAACCTTCTTATAAAGCTCCATGTCTTCCATTGCCTCGATATGAGAAAGCACTGTTTCCACATCGCCTCTTACTATCGGACCGGTTAGCGACATAAGAGGACCCTTATTTTCAATATTGTTCAATGTGGCCTTAATAATGGGAAAAAACGGCTGCAGTTCTATGCCGATTTTGTCCATAATATCTTCCCCTGTATAAAGGAGCGCGCATAGGAGATTGCAGACAATAACAGCACAAAGGTGGTAGAGCAGCTTCTGTTCCCCTTTCATCCTGATAACACCGGAGCCGAGAGCAGTTCCTATTTCATGCAGGGCATCTATTGAATCTTCACCGCCTTCGATGAATATAAATGTGTCAGAAAGTACGTTGATTGCACTGTCAATATCAGGGAATGTCTGCAAGGGGTGAAGGGCACCAAGGCGTGCACCTTTTGTTTCAAGCGGCGAGAGCAATTCTGATGAATGCGCACCGCTTGTGTGAAAAAACAGCTTGCCGTCAAGCTTTTCCATCTTTCCGGTTATTTCAATGGCCACTTCTTTGATAATCCTATCCTGTGTTGTAACGGCAATAATATCCGATGCTTTAACAACTTCAACATTGTCGGTGGTATAAAAGACTTTATCTCCCAGATATGTTTTTGCCGCAATAATAGATGCTTCGGATATATCGGAGACTGCCGCAATATCCATTCCCTTTTGCTTTAGTACATATCCTATTGATATACCTACTTTGCCTGCACCTATTATTCCTATCTTCACAACTTAAAAACCTCCCGCTTTTTAATTAATTGCTTTCAAAAATCTCCTTCGGCAGCACCAGAATATTCCGCAATAATTCGATTGTCCTGCCTCCGACACTATTCGCAAAATTGAAGTTTATATCAGGATCATTTATCGGCCCTTTTATTTTGTAGGCCACATGAAGAAACCCATCTTTTTTATTTTTGAGAATATTTCTCAGAATCGGGATTTTATCTATTGTTCTGTCAACAGCAACAAGCGGCGAGACAGCTATATTGGCATCTACCTCATTTTTTTTGATGTCCAGGCTCCCCACTCCGGTAATTACCATAGAAGGGCTGTCAATAAGAAAGTCTTTTGTGAAGAAAATACCGTTTTTTGCAGTAAAAGTTGCCCCCATCATTTTATACGGCAGACCTTCCTTTGACAGGTCGGCTTTTCCCCGAAACACATCGTATACATTGAGAAGTCTGAATATTTTAGACAGCAGATTCCATTTCATAATCAATCCATCTTTGCTGTATACCGCGACATTGCCGTTTATGTCGCTGATAAGTTCTTTTATGGTGCTGCCATACAAATCCACATCACCATATATGCTGGACCTGCCCTCTGCCATATATGTTTTTTCGCCAAAGATCTTCATTAGCATTCCATTATTTATTCTCTGCAATCTGCAGTTGGCATATATATGGGGAACATTGCCCGAAAAATCGATAGAGCCATGTGTATTTATGATGCCGTTAAAGGCATTCATTTTCAATTCTGAAATATTCAATATCCTGTTGCTCATGATTCCCTTCAAGTCAAGATTTTCGCAGTTGAAGTTGCCTGAATGTATTTTTTTTGCCAGCAGATTTATCTCCCCGCTTGTTCTTGCCATCAGGCTGTTTTTGTCAATTACGCTGATTTTAAAATCATCGGAGGTCTTAAAATCATCATAATCGAGAGTATCCATGTCAACATACAGTGAGAAACGGGGGTGTTCAAGCCCTTCTGAACGGAATTCTCCGTTGTTTAAAACACTATTGCCGCATCTTAATTTCTTTGCTTTTATGTCGAATATTTCACCTTTAAAGTTTGAAATGAGATCAATTTCTTTGAGGGGTTTTTTTAACCACGGAAGTCTCAGAAAACCGTTATTGATTTTTACATAACCGATCATGTAGGGCAATTTTTTTAAAGGGAGATTAATATCCCGCAAAGACATTTTTAGGTCCAGGTCTCCTCTTGTTGTACTGCTGCTGAAAAAAAAGAGAGGAGCGACTTTGCCAAAGCCTGCAATATCCATGGCAATATCCAGATCCATTTTTTTATCAGGTTTTATGCTACCCTTTAGATCTAAGTTGATAATATCGAGATTATACGAAAAACGCTCTATGCGGGTACCAGTTTCACCCTTCACCAGGCTTATCCTTGCCCTGCTCTTTAAGCCTTTTTCCTTTTTTATCATACCGGGAAATTCGAAATAGAGATTATCCATGGATATATAACCATCTATTTTGATATTATCGTCAAATTTATGCACCTTAATGTCGAGCGTTGCAACTCCCTCAAAATCAGAGGGCTTCGGGACAAAGGGCTGCACATGGACTGCATCTAAATCACCTTTTATTTTCAAGTCAAGAAAATTATTATGCCACTTTCCCCTGATAACCAGAGCAGTGCTGCCTCCGTTGACTATCAGCGGGTCAAAGATAATCTCATCATTGTTGAACTTATAAGCACCTTTTGCAGATATTGATGACCTTTTCCAGACTATACCGGCGTTGCTCAATCTGCCGGCCCCGTTAATATCGAAACCCCCATCCTTATTTCCTCTGAGTTCCATTGAGCCTTCTGTTTCGCCGTTTTCGACGTTTATCCCACCTGTATTCACAATGAACGGGACATCTTTCAGATTAAAGGCATAGTTGCCTTTTATATTAATATCTTTGTTATTCGAAAGAGGGATAACGCCCTTTACATCATAAAGCCTGCTTGTTTTAAAAAACCCCTTAGCGCCGGAGATGTTAAGTTTATTTTCTTTAAAGAACAATCCGGCTTCAACATCAGTAAAATACTTGTCTTTATATGATATTCCGGTATTTTTTAATTCTAATTCCATATATAGCGGTTGCTTTTTATCATATTCAAATTTGTTTATTTTTATTTTCCCGTCATTAACATAATTCCATATATCAAATTTTGTTTTTGTAACATTATCCATGGCTATATAATCTTTTACATCCTGGATAGCAAAGAAGTCCATGCTGAAGTTGAGTTTTGTAAATGTGTTTTTTACAAACTTCAGATTCAGATCAAGGGGGGTATTTTTGAAACTAATGGTACTTATCTTTATATCTGTTACGTTGTCAGCATACTTTAAGGATACCTTCCCCTTGGCTTTTTCAATATTAAAGGGTTTTTTGAATATGGTATCATTCAGCATATAATTAAAGATTTCAAAGGGACCTTCAAAGATAAAACATTTTTTCGCATATGTGAATGTGCCGTTTATATCTGCCTTTCCATGCATATCGTCGGACAGGCTGTGAAGATTCAGCATTGCCATGTTCAACCGACCTTTTGCTTCAGTTGCTTTACCCTTGTGCACACCTTCTCCTGAAACGTGTAATATCCCGAACAGTTCATCATTCCGCATGGTTATTTCAAAGGTAAAGGGATTCCCCTGCCTGAACGAACATATTCTTGCTTCATCAATGATTAATTTTTGTTTATTGTATGTAACAATACCTCTTTTTATCTCCAGGAGGTTTTCAGGCACAGGAAAAAAACGGGTTTTCCCTTTTGCCGGCGAAATGGTCAAATCAAAATCAGAGATGATTACATCTTTAAGATATAATCCTTTTTTTATGCCTATTACCACTTGACAGTTTTTGACCTGTCCCTCTATATTCCCCTTTACACGGATTTCATTAAAATCTACAGTAAATGCTTCTTCCTTGTATACAAGATGAGAATCTGATATATTCACCTGGCTTTTTATAATCTTTCCCAGCACATAGGGAACAACAGTTGATAAATTTGTCAGCACAATGATAATAGCAAAGGTAATTGAAAGTATTAAAGCAGAAGATATATAAATAGCTTTTCTCATGAGGACGTCCGTGCCAGGGCAAAAAACAGGGTATGGCATGCACCTGCTTTGAGCAGTACCCCAGAGGCTTCTCTTGCCGTGTAGCCTGTTGTAAACAGATCATCCACGAGCAGGACCCCTTTTGCCTGTATCTCGTGCCCGTTTTGGACCCTGAATGCCCCTCTTATATTCTTTTTCCTCTCGTCCCTGTGAAGACTGTACTGATCCATCGTATCTCTTGCTTTATAAAGGATTGAGTGATAAAGGGGTTTACCTGTTATCTTTGATATTTCCTCTCCTATGACAAAAGATTGATTAAAACCTCTTTCTTTTAGCCTCTTTTCTGTGACAGGAATCGGGATAATACAGTCATAAGATTCTGAAAAAGATATAATTTTTTCTTTTATTAAATGGATTAAATGTTTGCCGACGTCTTTCCTTCCGTGAAACTTAAATGCATGTATTGCATCACGAAGTCTGTTTTCGAAATAAAAGCCGTAATATCCTTCCTGGAAGCCTCTTTGCTTTTGAATGCACTCGCCGCATACGGCTCTTTTACCCAGCCATCTTCCGCAAACAGGACACGTTGAATCATCTTCAACTATCCGCAACGAATCAATGCACTCCCTGCACAGGACATAACCTTTTTTGTCACATCCGCCGCAGTGGACAGGGTATACAATCTCTAATACAGCTTTTAAAAGATTACGCGCCGTATTTGTCGAGTTTGAAAGCATGGGCAAGCGCAAGAGACATGAGCTGTTTGCTGTAAATAGTTCCGATGCTGCCGTTGATGCAGTTTTTTTCGTGAAAGGTTATGCCATCTCGCTCGCCTGTCCTTGTAATAATAAGAAGCGGAACCGGGTGCCAGCTATGGCCTTTCATGGGGCAGGGCGTTGAGTGGTCACCGGTGATTATTAGTGCCTGAGGATTGAGTTCGTATATCTCCGGCACAATTTTATCGACGTTTTCAATAGCAGTTACCTTGGCAGGGAAATTCCCGTCCTCTCCTGCAAGGTCTGTTTCTTTTATATGCATAAAGAAAAATTGATAGTCATTATAGTTGTCTTTTAAAATTTTTACCATTTCGCTGTAATCTTTCGGTTCTTCCTTAACATCCATCCCAAGCACCTTTGCAATGCCCCTATACATAGGATATGTGGCAATAGCAAGAGCGTTGAGCCCATAACTGACAGAAAAAGAAGGTATATCGGGCTTTTCAGAAAAACCCCGTAACAATAATCCATTTGCAATCTTCTCATCTTTTATGACATCTAATGCACGGGCCATAAATGCATTGACGACCTTTGATGCAAATTCTGCCTCTCCTGTCTTCGGTTTTGTGTATATAAAGGGTTTATTATCTTTATGAGGATCTGCGTCTGTTAACTTATCTGAAAGCCCCTTGCTTCTGAATATTACGGCAAACCTGTGTGATTTCCCGGGCTTTATAAGGACTTTTGCGCCTTCAACCTCTGGAATTGCCCTTGTGAGCATTTCACATAAACGTTCTGTTTCACTTGTTGCTATTCTCCCTGCCCTTCTGTCTGTTACAATGTTGTCTTTCATTGTGCAGAAATTTGCCCGTGCTGCAAGATCACCGTCCTGCAGATCCATATTAAGGCCAAGCACTTCGAGCACACCTCTGCCTATCTCATAGGTGATGGGGTCATACCCGAACAGACTAAGATGTCCCGGGCCACTTCCCGGCGTAATACCAATATCAACAGGCAGAATACGTCCAAGCACGCCGGTTTTTGTGGAAAGATTGTCTATATTGGGTTTCCTGGCTGCTTCAAGCGGAGTCTGGTATGCATACTCAGGGTTCGGGATGTCGCCAAGCCCGTCAAGAATTAAAAAGATGATCTTATTGTTATTGGTTATAAGCAAGTCTTTTATCATTTTTCTACTCCTTATCCCAGGCTTCTCCTTCATAAAGCACTTTCAACTCCGTTGCCTCGGTATAGAAGAAGTCTTCTTTTTTTACATTAATTGTATTCCAGCTATTGCAAGTATCGCAAAAATCCGACCACTCTACTTTTTTAGACTGGCAGTGGGTGCATATAAAAGGGATATAAACATGTTCAGCAGGAAATGCACGCCGGAATTCTTCCACTGCCTTTTCCATTTGCCCCCTATGGATATATGCCTCTGCCATGGCCTTATGAAGTCCTTTAAAATCAGCGCCCTCTGCAAGCAATGTATTGAGCATGTCTATTGCTTCATCGATCATCTCCAACCTCAAACACAACCTTGCATAGAGAAATTCTATGAGATAGTTTTTTGTAGAGATATCAAGAATTCTCCGGTATATCTTCAGTATGATTTCAGGGTTTCCCCTGTCGATGTAAAGGTCTTCCATTTTTAAAAGAAAGATTATATGGCCTGTTTTTGAATAACCTCTGCCATATACCCTGCCCGCTTCATTAAGCTTATCGGTTCTTTTATATGCTTCGGCCAGAAGCACATAAGCAGGTATAAACCGTTTATCCTCACTTATAATGTCTTTTAATTCTTTAATGATACTATCGGAATTGATCTCAAATTTATTAGTAAAAAGCGTACGGATTTTTTCACACCGTATGCCAAGGAATTCTTTGTTTTCATCATCTGTTTTTATGAATTTTTTTATTTTTCTTTCTGCTTCGTAAGCATCATTCCATTTCTTTCTGGAAATGTAGTAATCCCTCAAAATTGCCAGTGCTTCAAGATTCGATTCATTTGTCTTTAATACTTCTTTTAATTCATCTTCAATTTTTTGCGTATCCTTTATTGTAAGTCGCACCTTTGCTCTTTTCAACAGTACAGCTTCGCGTTTACCAATGTTTGTCTCTGCAAGGTCGAGTGTCTCTATTGCTTTATCAAACTCTTTCATGGATATGTACATATCTGAGAGAAACATATAGGACTCTTCCATGTCAGGGTTTTTTCTGATAATCCTGTTAAGGTTTTCTATGGCTTTCTCTCTATCACCCCTCAAATCATATGCCTTTGCCTTTTCAAGAAAATCCTTGAATTCCTGTCTTCTTTTTCCTCTTTTGCCTTCTTTCCACCCGCTGATAAGCCTCCCGATATCATAGAAGAAACTTATGATAATTGAGATAATGATACCCAGTACAAACGATGCTACTACATAAGTTGCAACGTTTGTTTCGAAGAACTTCCCGCCGCCAAGGTAAAACTTAACATTATCCGGATTAAGATGATTTATATAGAGGTAAAAAATTACAAACAGTAGAGACAGGAAAAAGAATATCTTATATTTCATATGATTATATCCCTTTTTCTTCCATCATTCGCTTACATGTAATACAATACCTTGCAACGGGATTTGCCTCAAGTCTTTTTTCATTAATTTTTTCTTCACACTCTTCACATATGCCATATGTTTCATTTTTTATTTTGTCAAGGGTATGGTCTACATCCTTCAAGAGCTTAAGGTCGTTGTCGCTTATACTCATCAGAATATCGGCATTATATGAGTTGCTTGCAGCATCTGCCATGTCCTGAATGCCATCCGTTCCAAGCGTACAAGATTCTTCCTTAAGCTTCTTTGCCTTATTCAATATACCTTCCCTTGTCTTCAGAAGCTTTTTTCTGAAATATTCAATCTGTTCTTTTTCCATGTTCCACCTCTAAGTTGCTTTTATTTTCTTTCTCCAGCCTTTGTCTTTTTGCCTCAATCCAGAGGCTTTCAAGGTCGTATAGTTCTCTTAAAGGCTCAAGGAATACATGAACTATAACGTCCCGGTAATCTATTATTACCCACCTTCCGTCATTGTATCCTTCGATAGAATACGGTTTTATACCTTCGTTTTTCATGCTTGTTTCAATATGCTCGGATATGGTTTTTACATGTCTTTCGCTTGTCCCGTTTGCCAGCACAAAATAATCTGCAATATCAGTTAATCCTGCAAGCTCAAGCATCAATACATCGTCTGCCTTTTTTTCTTCAGCATACTTACTGCACATCCTTACTTTATCTACTGTTTCCATTTACCCTCTTTAAAAAAGCAGAAGCAGTTAAGCATCTCCTTTTTCATGTTTCATTCTTAATTCGTTATTCTCCTATACAATCCCATTTCATCAATAAATCTCTCTACCAGTTGAGGAACAAGGTATTTGATAGACCTGCCGCTGCTTGCCGAATCCCTTATCATTGTTGATGATATATCAAGCTGAGTGCCCCTTTGCAAGTGAATTTTATTTCCGGATATATGTTTGTATGTCCGTTCGTCTATCCTGTTTATTTTTTTCCTTATGTCAGAAGGGAACAATGTGTTGGCCGGCGTTTTCCTGTTGATAGGCCTTTCTATAATAATAAAATCTGTGTAATTAAATATCTCCTGATAATGATACCAGGTATCTATCTCTAAAAAGGCATCAATGCCTATTATAAAATAGAGTTTTTCAAAGCGCTTCTGAAATATTTTTATCATATTAATAGAATAGGAGATTCCTTGATTCTTTATTTCTATATCGGACGCATAAAGGGATTTGTTGCCTCTGACCGCCCTTTTTAACATCTTCAGGCGTAAGACGGGATCCGTTATTTCCCGGGTCCTCTTATGAGGCGGTATGTAAGCCGGTACAAAATAAACCTTATCAAGCAGGTACTGCTCACGTATCTCTTCTGCAGTTCTTAAATGTCCAATATGTACAGGATCAAAGGTACCGCCGAAAATGCCTACTTTCATCATTTCCTCAACTGCCCGTCGCCAAAGGCAATAAACTTGTTAACCGTCAATTCTTCAAGCCCCATGGGACCGAAAGCGTGCAGCTTTGTCGTACTGATACCCATCTCTGCTCCAAGACCTAACTGAAAGCCGTCGTTTAATCTTGTAGAAGCATTGATAAGCACACAAGACGAATTGACCTCCCTTAAGAACCTCCATGCATTATCATAGTTTGCCGTGATAATTGCATCCGTATGGTTTGAACCGTATTTTCTGATATGCAAAACAGCTTCGTCCATATCTTTAACTATCTTTATTGAAAGGGTTAAATCAAGATATTCCTCGTACCAGTCCTGTTCTTTTGCTTTATCAATTCCTTTCAGGATTTTTACCGTTTTTCCGCAGCCTTTGATGACAACACCCTGTTTATGAAAAATATTTGCCATTTCAGGCAGAAAAGTCTTTGCTACAGATTCATGGACAAGGAGGGTTTCCATGGCATTGCATGTTGCCGGTTTTTGAACTTTTGCATTAAGGCAGACCTTGTATGCCAGATCAAGCTGCGCCCACTCATCAACATATATGTGGCATACGCCTTTATAGTGCTTTAAAACAGGAATGCTTGATTGTTCAACAACACTCCTGATAAGGGCTTCTCCGCCCCTTGGAATAATGAGGTCAATATAGTCGTCCAGTTTCAGAAGTTCATAGATATATGCCCTGTCGCCTGTGCCGACAAATTGTGCTACATCAGGAGTAATACCTGCTTTTTCCAGGGATTCTGTAATAAGGCTGAAAAGCGCAAGATTTGAATGATAAGCCTCGGAACCGCCCTTCAGGATCACACAATTACCGCTTTTCAGGCATAAGGAGAAGGCCTCAATTGTTACATTGGGTCTTGATTCATAAATTACAAGGATGACACCAATGGGTATTCTCATCCGGCCAACACGCAGATTATTCGGCCTTGTCCATAATTTTACAATCTCACCTACAGGATCAGGGAGCGCTACAACATCTCTGATGCTTGCCTGCATTTCGCGGATGATTTTATCATCTATCCTGAGCCTGTCCACCATACTTCCTGGGAGTCCTTGCTTCTGGACGTTTTCAATATCCTTTCTGTTTTCGTTGAAAAGATATTCCTGTTTATCCGCAATCAACCCCTCCAGTATCATAAGGATGCTGTTTTTTTTCTCTGTTGCAGCATGGGAAAGTATACCGGATGCTGTTTTTGTTTTTTGTGCAAGCTCCCTGGGTTTCATATCACCACCATATTATCTCTGTGTACAATTTCTTCAGCATATTTATATCCGAGCTTCTTTTCAATATCAATACTTTTTAGACCCTTTATCTTATCAATATCCGATGACGAATAATTTGTTATGCCCTTAGCAATAATCCCGCCAACGGTATTATCCACTTCAATACACTCACCTCTTAAAAAATCCCCTTCCACCTTGATTATACCGGATGACAGAAGGCTTTTGCCGCCGCGAACTATGGCATGTTCAGCTCCTTTGTCTATGTGAATTTTACCTTTAATCTTATAAGCAAAGGCAGTCCACCATTTATTCCTTGTCATTTTTTTATCTGCAAGAAACAGTGTTCCCAACTCTTCCCCTTTAATGATCCTTAATACGATATTGTCCAGATTTCCCCTGACTATTCTCGTAGGTATACCGTAGCTGCCCGCCTTCTTCGCTGCCTCCAGTTTGCTTACCATCCCGCCCGTACTTTTTTCGCTCCTTGTTTCACCGGCTATCTTTTCAATTTTATCATCTATCTTATGAACAACATTGATGATACTGGCGCCTGTATATCTATTCGGATCCTTATCAAACAACCCGTCAACATCTGATAGGAGCAGGAGAAGATCTGCATTGGAGATTTGTGCAATAAGAGCAGATAAGTTGTCGTTATCGCCGAACCTGATTTCTTTGAACGAAAGGGCATCGTTTTCGTTGATTATTGGAATTATATCCATAGCAAGAAGCATATTTAATGTGTTCATAAGATTTAAACATCTGTTTTTGCTTTTTATGTCTTCATGGGTTAGCAATATCTGACCGGTTTTTATCCTCTCTTTTTCGAATGCTTCCATATACATTTTCATGAGCAGTATCTGCCCGATTGATGCAAGGGCTTGCCTTTTTGCAATCTCTTTTGGCCGCTTTTTTAAATTAAGGGTTTCCATTCCACAGGCAATGGCCCCGCTTGATACAATGACCGGGCTGATCCCTTTCTCCTTTATTTTTCTTATCTGCTTTGCAAACCGCCCTATCATATCAGCGCTGATCTTATTGTCTTTATCCAGGAGAACGGATGTTCCTACTTTTATCACAACCCGTTTGACATTAATCATGCAATACCTGTTTTTCCTGTTCAGTGCAGGTCAAAACCTGCTCCTGCTTTTTAATCTTCTGTTTCTTCAACAAACCTCTTAAGGCATCAATGCCCTGCCCTTTTAAAGCACTGACACTGGTTACTGTTTCGCCTTTTTCCTTAAAATAATCGCTCCATCTCTTTATCGCAGCTTTTGATGAAAGATCAATTTTATTCAATACTAAAATTCTTTCTTTTTCTGATATCTCTTTATTATAAGAATTAAGCTCGTCCAGCAATGTTTCATAATCTTTGCCTGTTGATTCAGAAGATGCATCCAGCATTAAGAGAATTTTATTCGTTCTCTCAATATGTTTCAAAAATGTTAAGCCCAGTCCTCTGCCTTTTGAGGCATCTTTTACTAAACCCGGGATATCTGCAATGACAAAGGTGTCGTCATCCTCCCGGAATACACCGAGGGCAGGGGTTAATGTGGTAAAGGGATAGTCTCCTATTAAGGGCTTTGCGTTTGTTAAACATGATATGAGGGTTGATTTTCCTACGTTTGGCAGACCAACAATCCCGACATCTGCAAGGAGCTTTAGTACGAGTTTTAACTCCTTCTCTTCTCCTTCTGTACCGTATTCAAATTCTACAGGAGCTCTGTGCGTGGAGGTTACAAAATGAGTATTACCCCTGCCGCCCTTCCCGCTTTTTGCAACAATATAATGTTTGTTGTCCTCTGTAATATCGCACAGCGGCGTTAAATGTGCCTTATCATATACAATGGTTCCGAGAGGCAAATGGATATACAAATCCTTACCTTCCCTGCCCTTCTTATTTTTCCCGCTGCCGTTTTTCCCGTTTTCTGCTCGATAGATACGTTTATATTTGAAATCTAAAAGACTTGAAAGTGCTTTATTGCCTACTACAACTACATCTCCCCCTTTTCCGCCGTCTCCCCCGTTTGGCCCTCCCCTGGGAACAAATTTCTCTCTCCTGAAACTTGCACAACCATGGCCACCATTGCCTGCTTTTATATATATATCTGCTTCATCAACAAATTTCATTCAACAAGGGATATACTCACCCTTTTTCTATTGCCCTTAGACGCAAATGTTACAATTCCGTCCGCCAGGGCAAATAAGGTGTAATCACGGCCCATACCAACATTGGTTCCGGGGTGTATCTTTGTTCCATGCTGTCTGACTATTATATTGCCGGCCCTGGCACTTTGACCGCCATACAGTTTTACACCAAGTCTCTGGCCGTCGCTGTCCCTTCCGTTTCTTGAACTTCCGCCTGCTTTCTTATGCGCCATGAGATGCCTCCGAGTGTATCTTCTCTACGAGCAATTCGGTAAAATGTTGACGATGCCCGTTTTTCTTCTTGTAGTCTTTCCTGCGTTTGAACTTGAACACTATTACCTTTTTCAATCTACCGTGAGAAACAACCTTGCCCTGTATATATGCACCGTCTATGTAAGGACTGCCGATTATAGTGTTGGTTCCATCGTTGAGGGCCAGAACTTCTTTTATCTGGATATCTTCTCCTTCAACACCGGTGAACTTTTCCAGTTTTACCTTTTCTCCCTCAGTTATCTTATACTGCTTGCCTCCATTTTCAATAATGGCATACATTTTTAAACTCCTGAAACTTTTATTTTGAAAAAAAGCTACTTATATTATGATGAATAAAGAGAAAAGTCAAGAGTGATTTAGACTTGTTATTGCCTTAATATTTATTTTGCCTGCCAAAACAAGGTTGTTGTCTGTTTGTAAACTCTACCGTTTTTTACGCCAGGCATGTCATAGCCGGACGTGGCCTTGAATCCTCGCCTTTTGTATTTCTGGTAATAAAATCCAGGACGGTACGTGCATAGTCTTCCGGCTTTTGTTCATAGGTATTGTGACCGCATTTCGGAAAAACAGCCAACTCCCCCTTTGGTAAATAACGGTAAAAAGCAACAGCCTGTTCTACGTCAAAAATTGCACTCCGGTCAGGATACAATACCATGGTGGGGCAGGCAACAAGCGGCAGGATAGGCCGCAGATCAAAATAGTCCTTACCGTAAGCACCACCATACTTGGTGAATTGGTTGTAATTAATTTCAGCAGCTTCCCCGTGCCATCCGATCATCTTAGCTTGCAATTCTGCTTCAAGGTATGCATATTTTTTTCCAAACTTTATAGCATTGAGTTCGGTCATAGGCACATCGCTATAACACTGGGTGCTGGCAGTAGTCAGAGTTTTAACTTCATTCGGATACCGGATAGCATAGTCTACACCTATAACGCCGCCTTCACATTGCCCTACTAAATGGCATTCCTTAATACCGAAGTTTTCTTTTATTATTTTCAGTTCTTCCAGACTTTCCGGCCGGTATCGGTCGCTTTCATAAAATTGCTGAAAATCATCGCCTCTTTCTGACCGGCCATAACCCCGGCGGTCATACATTACCACCCTATAGCCCTGTGCAGTAAAACGTGGATAGATCGAATTCCATATCCTTGTACAGCCGAAGCCATGATGCATAAATATAACAGCTTCACCTTCACCGTGGACTTCATAATAAATTTTTAGATTGTTTATCGTTTCAAACGGCATCGGCTGCTGTGACCTTTACATAGCTTTCTACGGTTAAACGTGTTTTTTCAATATCTTTTATCAAAGATGGCGTTATCATTCCCGGTAACATCGAACTTAGATGAAACATATTAAAATACTCCTCTTTTATCGGCAGGATATCATCTCCCTGTCCTTTATACCCAAGCGCTTTAACGATAAGGTCGGAGAGAGATATGATAAAACTTTCCTTCAGAAAAGCAGGGGGAATGCTCTCAGGCAATAAAAAGCTGGGATAATGGTGATATGCAATGCTTTGGACTATGCTCTCAGATAATTGCCAGTTTCTTGCTATCAGACTTCCCAGCGTTGCATGGTTAATACTGTACTTTTGTTCTTCCTGAATAATCGATGGAAGATCCGGTGCTGCTTCTCCCTGTATTTCGAGCAAATGATAGCAATACTTTCCAATATCATGGAGAAGCCCCATCGTAGCAAGGTCATACTCAGAAAATTGAAATATCTTTTTCCCAAGATAGCCTGCACAAACCGAAACTATTGCAGAATGTATCCAGATGTTTACATACATCTCTGACTTGTCATCCTGTCCGATGGGCATAACTTTTTTTAAAGAATCTTCAAATATAAGGGTTCTTACGTTGTTATACCCCAGAAGGGTGATTGCCCTGCCCAGAGATGTGATTTTATTGTTAAGACCAAAGTATGCCGAATTTACTGTCTGGAGAATCTTTGCTGAGAAAACAGGGTTTGTCGAAACAATTGCTGAAATTTCTCTGGGATGCGATTCGGGATTTCTCAACATATTTAATAGATTAGCACTGTTCGTAGGAATTGGTTTAATTAAACCTATTTTTTCTTGTATCGTTTTCGGAAGCAATTCGTCTATATGCTCAATCGGAGTCGGAAAAACCCCCTCCGGTATGGAGAAATAAGTAATTTCCTTGAGAGAAGGGAATAATTCATGCAGCATCTTCTGCTGGACATCGGCGTCATGAAGCTGTTTTGGCAATATATCATCGGCTTTATCTTTTATTTTCCTGGGCGCCTCTTTCACATGATGTTTGTGTGCATCAGCCGTTGTTCCACTTTTACGGAAAAATAGAAAAATTAAAAGCAAAAACACAATGATGACTATTGCAACTATTACAACCGGCATCCTATCCCCTGTCTTTTCTTTTATTAGCCTCAAATACTATCAGGACTTATAATATCTTCTCGGATCAAATATGTCTCTCAAACCCTCTCCTAGAAGATTGTATCCCATTACAGTTAAAAATATTGCAAGTCCCGGATAAAGGCTCAGCCACCATGCCACTTCGATATTATCCTTTGCCTGTGTAAGTATATTTCCCCAACTTGGCGTAGGCGGTTGAACCCCTATACCAAGGAAACTCAGAGCAGATTCTGTAAGGATTGCTCCTCCTATGCCCAGGGTTGCAACTACATAAATAGGCGACATTGCATTCGGTAGTACGTGCCGAAAAATAATTCTCATTTCCGATAACCCAAGAGCCTTGGCAGCAAGAACAAATTCTTTATGCTTTATGCTCAGGATTTCCGCTCTGATAAGACGTGCTATACCCATCCAGCCTGTAAGCCCGATGACAATCATAATATTCCATATACTTGGCTCAAGAAGGGCAATGACGGCAAGTATCAGGAAAAAGGTGGGAAAACACATCATGAGATCAACAAACCGCATTATCGTCTCGTCTATAATGCCGCCGTAATAGCCTGAAATTGCACCTATTGCAATACCTATCATGACTGCTATGCCTATGGAAACAAATCCTACAATAAGGGAGATTCTACTTCCGTAGACTACCCTTGCAAACACATCTCTTCCGAGTGTATCCGTTCCGAAGGGATGTGAAATGGAAGGCGATGCAAGTACATATTTTAAATCAGGCTCAAAAGGATTATGAACTGAGATAAGAGGTGCAAACAGAGCGCACAGGAACATGGGGATCAAAATAATCAAACCAACCAGCGCCAGATTGTGTCTGTATATGCGTCTCAGTAATTCCATATTAAGTCCTTAATGTCCTGTACATCAGAAAAAGGCACAGACAAAATTATCTGCAAAATAATAAGACAGCCTATCTGAATACCTCTGCCTCTCTGCTCCTATATTTTCCTTATATACCATCATTAAATTTTCCTTGCAATATTTAGTTTCTTTGCCCGTAGTACAAGAAAACCTGGTTTGCCCGTCAGGTATTTTCTCAGATCCTGGTCAATAACTTTTCTGTTTGCCTCAAGGGAAGAGGCGTGTCTTAAAAAGCATTTGCCCTTTTTTTTGATAATGATACCCACATGGGAGACATCGAGGCCTGCTTTTTCTGTGTATATACCTGCATAATCTCCGTTTCGCAGTCCCGCGATGACTGCGTCATCAATCGACTCTGTGGGGATAAAACATATTTCACGTTCTCGCGGACTAATCCCTTCCAGAAAAAACGTGCCGTCTTCCTTAATATTAATATTTTTATTGGCTTTCTTAGTTTTTTGCCCCCCAACCTCTTCTGTCACCTCTTCTACAAATTCCCTGTTAAAGTCAATCCAATCTGTAAAAAAGTGATTACGCTGCAAATAGTCAACCATTCCGGAATGATACCGCACCCGTTTCAAATTCTCTTTGAATTCCAAAAAAGAGCAGGACAGGCACATAGCCTCGACATAGTCAATGAAGGTAAAACAATCGACACCTTCCAGGTTTACAACAAGTTTCTCAGGAATGCCGGTATCGCCAATTAACGTGGATTCCTGATAGCCCACACCAATGAACTTCGCTGAGACAAATGCTATCCTGTCGCCGACATCTTCAATGCGTGCAGCTTCCTGCATAAGGCGGTCAAGATCATCCTCAGACCACCTGCCCGGATTGATTATACAGCTTTTTTCATCAAAGGGTGACTGTGCGGTCATTTGCAACATGGTATTATATAGCTGTTGATTTTGCAATCAAAACCAACGCAGTGTCACCTTAAAGGTAATGTGGACCGGTTTTGAAGGACTTAAGAGTAAGGATACAGATAAGTTACAGCAGAATAAATAATTGTAAATATTTTGTATTTTTTTATAAAAATATTCTTGAAAAGAATATTTGAAATAGTGTATCTATTACAATACATGTTTATAAATTAAAGCACATCTTTGTAAATACATCTTTGGTCTGTACATCTTAAGTTAAATCATAAAAAGCAGTGAATAGTGAATAGTGAATGGAAAACTGATTCACAGAATGAACATACATATGCCTCTAAAAGACAAAATTAGGGAGAGGTAGAAAATAGAAATAAAAATGAAGAAACTCACCC